>JAHFSN010000426.1 GCA_023265735.1 Spirochaetaceae bacterium
AACCCTGGCAACGGGGAGGACTTCGTGGAAAAGCGTTTCCAGTGCTTGACGAGGAGCCCCGGACGGGGAGGTAATATCGGTATGACCATCCTCAATCTTTTCTACGAGGCCCAGGACTATTACACCTTCGAAGCCGGCCAGATCATCTTCGAACAGGGGGATCCCAGCGACTTCATGTACGGGATCGTGGAAGGCGACGTGGAGATCCGCGCCGGGGGCGAGGTGGTCGAGACCATTTCCGATGGGTCCGTCTTTGGGGAGATGGCCCTCATCGACGACGAGCCCCGAAGCGCGACGGCCGTGGCCAAGACCGCGTGCAAGGTCGTCGAGGTGGATGCTCCCGCCTTCCACGAGCTCATCGCCCTCCATCCCGACTTTGCCCTCGACGTCATGAAGCTCATGGCCCATCGGATGCGGCGGCACCTGTCCAAGAAATCCGGTCGGTGACCTCCTCACGCAAGTCCCTCCCCCTGACGATCACGGTCCTCAATGAAAACGGCTACGGCACCGGCCAAAAGGGAGGGCAAACCATCAGCGTGGCCCGGACCGTCCCCGGCGACCAGGTGCTCATCGGGCCCCCCCACGGTGCCGAGCGCTGGACGAGGGCCGACCTCCTGTCGGTGACCAAGGGCGGCCCCGACCGGGTGCCCTCGGGGTGCCGGGCCTTCGAGCGGGGGTGCGGCGGCTGCCAGTGGCTGCACCTGGCCTACCCGGCTCAGCTAGCCTGGAAGGAGAAGCAGCTGGCCAGCCTTCTCCACACCCGGCTCGGCTTCCGCGGCAAGGTGCACCCCCTGGTGGCCATGACCGAGCCCCTGGGGTACCGCAACAAACTCTCCCTGAAGAACCAGGCCGGGAAGCTCGTCTTCGTCCCCGAGACCGACGAGACCCCCTTGGCGCCCGACACCTGCCAGGTGCAGACCCCGGCCCTCCAGGCGGCCTGGAAGCGCCTGCGGTCGTGGAGGGTGCCCCTCGGGATCGAACAGCTCCACCTGCGCAGCAACGCCCAGGGGCAGGTGGGCCTCCACGCCTTTGCCAAGGACAGGACCCCGGCTTCCGACGCGGCCCTCAAGGAACTGCTGGCGATTTGTCCCGGCGCCGTGGGCATGGGCGTCACCCGGCACGGCAGCTACCACCTGGTGACCGGCGAGGCGGCGCTCTCCCAGACCCTCGGGGGCCTGACGTGGCTGATCCCCCACAATGGCTTCTTTCAGACCAACGAGGTGCAGGCGGGGGCGCTCCTCGACGTGGTGAGGCGCGAGGCCCGGGTGACCCGCAGCGACCGGGTCCTCGACCTCTACTGCGGAGCGGGCTTCTTCGGCCTCGCCCTCGCCGCCACGGCCCACGACGTGGTGGGCATCGAGGAAAACTCTCAGTCGGTGGAGGCGGCCCTGGCCAGCGCCCGGAGGTCGGGGATCGAACAGGTGCGGTTCCTGGCCGGGGACCTGGGGGCCGTTCTGGCCACGGTCGACGTGTTCCCCAGCGAAGTGGCCATCGTGGACCCGCCCCGGGAAGGCCTTCTCCCCCACGCCCTCGAAGCTCTGAAGACCCGAAGGCCCCGGCGCATCGTCTACGTCTCGTGCTACCCCAAGTCCCTGGTCCGCGACGTGAAGGATCTGGTGGCCGCGGGTTGGAAGACCACCGCGTGCACTCCCATCGACATGTTTCCGCACACCTCGCATGTGGAGACCGTGGTGACCCTGGAACGCTAGGAGAAAGTCCTATGGGCAGCGACTTTACACCGTACCGCGACCGCATCATTGGGAACGGAGTCCGTTACAAGACCCCGTACGGGGAACAGGAACTCCTCTACGCCGATTGGACGGCCAGCGGACGGCTCTACGGTCCCATCGAAGATTTTCTGAGGGACAGGTTGGGTCCCCTGGTGGCCAACACCCACACCGAGACCAGCTTCGCGGGGTCGGTGATGACCTCGGCCTACCACGAGGCCCGGAGCATCCTCAAGCGCCACGTCCGGGCCGGGCCCACCGACGTGTTGCTCTTCTGCGGGTACGGCATGACGTCGGCGGTGAGCAAGCTGCAGAGGATCCTGGGCCTGCGGGTGCCGGAAACACTGTGCAGCCGGGAGAGCTGCTGGGGCTCGGACCGGTGCGCCCTCCGGGGAACGCCGAAACCCATCGTCTATCTCACCCACCTGGAACACCACTCCAACCAGACGAGCTGGAACGCCTGCTGCGTGGAGGTGAGGGTGGTTCCCCGGGGGGCCGACGGCCTGCCCGACCAGACCTGGCTCGACGACGACCTGCGTCAGTCGGCGGGCCGACCCCTCTTGGCCTCGTTCAGCGCCTGTTCCAACGTGACCGGCGTCAAGACTCCCTATCCGCAGCTGACCCGCCTCGTCCACCAGCACGGAGGGCTGTGCTTCGTGGACTTCGCCGCCTCGGCGCCCTACGTCGACATCGACCTGGACCCCGCCGACTCCCACGTCCGGCCCGACGCCATCTTCTTCTCTCCCCATAAATTTCTCGGGGGGCCTGGGTCGTCGGGGGTGCTGATCTTTGACCGCAGCCTGTACCGCAACCAGGTGCCCGACCAGCCCGGGGGCGGCACCGTGCTGTGGACCAACCCCTGGGGCGAGCAGAGCTACTACGACGACATCGAACTGAGGGAGGATGGCGGGACCCCCGGCTTCCTCCAGGCCATGCGGGCCGCCTTGGCGGTGCTGCTGAAGGAAGACATGGGGACCGCGGCGATTCAAGAACGGGAGGCGGTGCTGGTCAGGCGCCTGCTGGCGGGCTTGGGGCGCGACCCGGCCCTGCGGATCCTGGAGCCCGAACTCACCGACCGGCTGGCCATCGTGTCGTTCTACCGGCCCGACATCCATTTCAACCTCATTGTCCGGCTGCTGTCGGACCGTTTCGGCATCCAGGCCCGGGGCGGCTGCTCGTGCGCGGGGACCTACGGACACATCCTGCTCGACGTGGACAGGCTCACGTCACGAAGGATCACCGAATCGATCCGCCACGGCGA
>JAHFSN010000427.1 GCA_023265735.1 Spirochaetaceae bacterium
GGTCGTCCTCGGGAATTCCCGCTTCCACCTTGCCGACGAGGTCGGCCCCGACGTCGGCGCCCTTGGTGAAGATGCCGCCGCCCAACCGGGCGAAGATGCTGATGAGCGAGGCTCCAAAGGCCAGGCCTACCAGGGGTTTGATGGTTTCTTCGAGGGACAGGGACGAGCCGTGGTTTACGGTGGTCAGGATGCCGTAGTAGCCGGCCACCCCGAGGAGGCCCAGACCGACGACCAGAAGTCCCGTGACCGCTCCGCCCCGGAAGGCCACGTCTAGGGCCTTCGAGATGCCCGAACGGGCGGCCTCGGCGGTCCGGACGTTGGCCCGGACCGAGACGTTCATACCAATGTAGCCGGCGGCACCCGAAAGGACGGCCCCGACCAAGAAGCCAAAGGCGGTCAGCCAGCCCAGGCCGGGAACGGCCGCCAGCACAAAGAACAGCACGACTCCCACGATACCGATGGTCCGGTACTGGCGGTTCAGGTAGGCCGCAGCCCCCTGCTGGATGGCCGTGGCGATGGCCCGCATGGCCTCATTTCCGGCGGGACGGGTCAGGATCCACCGGATCGCGAGAATTCCAAAGACCACGGCGGCCACGCCGCAGCCCAGGGCAAAATACACACCGAATGTCATGAATACCTCCGTTGAGCAGTGAGGCGCCTCCGCGGGGAGGGCGCCTCGTTGGTGACAGTTGTCTCCACGGTGGGACTCGGACGATCCTTTTGAGGGTAGGGCCAATTTCCCCATTCCGCAACCAAAAAACGCGGAAGGGGGAAGGCCGGCGTCAGGGAGCCGGGGGTTCGGCCTGGGTTGGCGGCTTCAGGGCGTCGTGACGGTACTTCCACCACGTGAACCCCACCAGGGCCAGGGCCGCGGGCAGGACGATCCAGGCCCAGGGCTGGGCCGTGAAGAGTTCCAGCAGCCAGAACCGCACCGGGCTTCCGCCGTCGGTGAATGCCGTCACCTGCACGGTGCCCTCGGCCAGCCCCGGCACCCCGCTCTGGGCTCCGAGTTTGGTGATGAGCGGCGCCAGCTGGGTGGCGGCCCAGAGGAACGACGCGATGACGGGGAGGGCGGCCAGGACGGCCCGGATCACGTTGCCCCGGAACACGAGCACCGACAGCGAGAAGATCGAGATGAGGTTGGGCAGGTCGCCGGCGGGGAGCACCTTGTTTCCGGGGAAGAGGAAGGCCAGGCCCAGGCTCAGGGGCATGAGGATGAGGCCCGTGGTCATGACCGACGCGTTGGTCATGAGGAACCCGGTATCGAGGGCGATGACCAGGGACCGGCCCTGGAACCGGTGGGCCAGCCGGGACCGCAGGGCCTCGCTCACCTGGTTAATGCTCTGGCCGATGAGGCCCCCGCATTGGGGCATGATGAACATGATGGCGGCCAGCTGGACGGCCAGTTCGGCCACCTTGCGCACGTCGTAGCCCGCCAGAACGCCCAGAAACACACCGAGCAGCGCTCCAATGACCATGGGTTGGCCCCAGGCCGACGCCTTGGATCCGGCCTTTCCAGGGTTCCACGACAGGCGCCTCAGGCCGGGGATTTTGTCGAAGAAGGCGTCGCACGCCACGGCCCAAGGGAGGAGGCTTCCCACCGAGAAGGGGCTGATGCCCACGCCTTCGATGCCGACTTCCCGCTTGACGTGGGGCGCTGACCACTCGGTCATCTTGATGGTGAGGACCGCGATGACCAGGGTGGCCCCGAAGGCCAGCCACGGGTTCGAGGTGAGGGCCAGGATCAGGGCCCCCAGGAAGGCGAAGTGCCAGTAGTTCCACAGGTCGATGTACAGGGTGGTGGTGGCCCGGGCCAAGAGGAGGACGAGGTTGACCACCAGTACCAGGGCGATGGACACCGGGGCGATCCAACTGGCCCAGGTGATGGCCGCTAGGGGGGGCCACCCCGCGTCGACCACCGGGAAACTGAGGCCTCGCACCTGGGCCAGAGCCTCGATGGTGGGCTTCAGCAGCCCCAGGAAGACGACGTAGACCAAGAAGATGCCGGCAAATCCGGCTCCCAGCTGGAGCACCGCCACCAGGGCCGACCCGGGCTTCATCCGGGCGAACAGCGCGATGATCAGGACCACCACCGGCAGCATGACGAAGGCTTTGAAGCTGAAGAACCACGTGAGGAACGACTGAAGAATATCCATGCCGGAGAGTATGGGAGCCGGCCCTCCCGGGGTCAAGGCTTGGGTTGGAACGGCGGCGGCGGGACGCTCGTCCACCCGGTGCCGGACCAGCGCTTGAGGCCGAGCCTCTGGCCGCCCGCGTCGTCCTCGGACCAGAGCACCCACGGGTTGCCCTGGGAATCGACGGCCAGGTCGAGGGTGTCGACGAAGGCCCCCGGTGTGGAGACCGACGACCCCAGGTCGA
The DNA here is from genome assembly GCA_023265735.1 of Spirochaetaceae bacterium. GTDB lineage: Bacteria > Spirochaetota > Spirochaetia > JABEVK01 > JABEVK01 > JAIFLN01. The sequence goes on from JAHFSN010000427.1 coordinate 2,380, forward strand.
CCCAGCCCGCGTTGGACCGCTGGCGGACCGTCACTCCCACGATATTCTCGACCACCGCCACCACGGCGCCTCCGTCGGGGGTCAGGGCCACCTTGGGGTTCCGGGCCCCCAGGCTGCCGGGGGTGCCCCTGAGCTCCCAGGTTTCCCCCGTCCAGCGTTTGACCACCAGTTTGAACCCGCTGCTGGCCTGGAGGAAGGCCACCGTGGGTCGGCCCTGGGCGTCGAGGGCCAGGCTGGGGAAGCTGGCGTAGGCCTCGGGATTGAGGTTCAGGGCGCCCCCCCACCGGGTCCACTTGGTCCCGTCCCAGGGACCGACGAAGACCTGAAAGTCGTGTTTGTAGATCATTTGGCTGAAGGCAAGTATAGGCTGGTTGTCGGGACCTAGAGCCAGGTCGCGGGACCGGCTCGACGAACTGACGTCGGTGGTCAGGGTGCCGCCGTCGACCAGGGTCCACGCCTTGTCCTTGAGGACCGCCAGGTACACGTTGTCGACGTTGAAATCGGGGGTGATCTCACTCCAGAGCACCCAGGGACGACCGAGCCCATCGACCTTCACCAGGGGTCTCTCGGCCACCGTCCGTTTCGACTGGTTGGGGC
>JAHFSN010000428.1 GCA_023265735.1 Spirochaetaceae bacterium
GAATCCCCACGATGCCCGTGTAGTTCTGGGCGCAGGAGATCGGCGTTTTGGCTAAGCCGAAGGCGAGCGTCTCCCGCAGGCGTACTGTGTGTACGCCGAGGACAGACGCGACCCTGAGGCGACGCCAAAACACCGAGATCCAAGCCCCAGCTATTTCTTGGGGGTGATGTACCCTTCGCTCACCAGAAGCTCCGCCGTCAGGATGGCCCCGCCGGCGGCGCCCCGGACCGTGTTGTGGCTGAGGGCCACGAACTTCCAGTCGAAGAGGGCGTCGGGGCGCAGTCGCCCGACGCTGATGGCCATACCCTTTCCCAGGTCTCGGTCGAGCCTCGTCTGGGGCCGGTCGGGCTGGTCGAAGACGTGGATAAACGGCTGGGGGGCGCTGGGGAACTGCTTCTTCTGGGGAATCCCCTCGAAGGACTTCCACCGGGCCACGATGTCCTCGGCCGAGGGCTTGCGGTCGAACGACAGGCTGACGGCGGCCAGGTGGCCGTCGGAGGCGGCCACCCGGATACACTGGGCGCCGATCTTCGGGACTGTGGCCAGCTCGATGCCGTTTCCGCGGATTTCCCCCCAGATTTTGAGGGGCTCGATCTCGCTCTTCTCGTCCTCTCCCTTGATGAAGGGAATGACGTTGTCCACCATTTCGGGCCACGAGGCAAAGGTCTTTCCGGCTCCGCTGATGGCCTGGTAGGTACAGACGCTGACCGCCTTGAGTCCGAACTCCCGCAGGGGATGGAGGATGGGCACGTAACTCTGGATGGAACAGTTGGGTTTCACGGTGATGAAGCCCCGCTTGGTCCCCAGGCGGCGGCGCTGGGCTTCGATGACCGAGGCGTGCTCGGGGTTGATTTCCGGCATGATCATGGGGACGTCGGGAGTCATCCGGTTGGCCGAGTTGTTGGAGACCACCGGGGTCTCGGCCTTGGCGTAGGCCTCCTCGAGGGCCAGGATGGCGTCCTTGGGCATGTCGACGGCGCAGAACACAAAGTCGACCTGCCGGGCAATCTCGTCCACTTGGGACGCGTCTTTCACCACGAGGCCGGCCACGGTTTTGGGAATTCCCGCCGCCATGGCCCAGCGACCGGACACGGCTTCGGTGTACGTCTTTCCCGCGGATCCCGCGCTGGCTGCGACCAGAGTGACGTCAAACCAGGGGTGGTCCTCGAGCAGGGTGATAAACCGCTGTCCCACCATTCCCGTAGCGCCGATGATGCCGACTTTCAGCCGTGGCTGAGCCATGAAATTCCTCCCCACGGGACCTCTCGGGTCCCCAAAAGTGCGAACAGTATACGAAAAACTGCCTCCTGGAGGGAAGCCCCGGGACGTCTTGGTTTGCTTGACAATTGATTACGTTGTCGGCCAGAATCGGGAGGTCTTCCCCCTAAAAGGAGCGAAAATGCGGCAATTTTCCCGGTGGGTCACCGTAACGACCCTGGTTTTTCTGGTGGCGATGCCTTCGCTGGTTTCGGCCCAGACCCTTCCCCCCGAGGTCAAGATTGGGGCCCTTGAGACCCTGACCGGTGACTCGTCGGTGTACGGCCTCTCCATCAAGTCTGGTCTTGAGCTGGCCGTCGAGCAGGTCAACGCCCAGGGTTTTCTCGGCAAGTCGAAGCTTAAGCTCGTCGTCTTGGACGAGAAAGCCGACAAGCAGGAAGGAATCAGCGTCATCACCAAACTGATCGAAGAAGAGAAGGTTTCCGTGATCATCGGTCCCACCCTCTCCTCCGTCGCGTTTGCGGCCGACCCCGTGGCCCAGAAGGCCGGAGTGCCCGTCATCGGGACGAGCACCACGGCCAGCGGGATCACTGACATGGGCGACTACATCTTCCGGGACAGTCTCCCCCAGTCCAGCTTTGTGCCGGCCCCCATCGATGCCGCCAAGGCCAAGTTTGGCGTGAAGAAAGCGGCTTTGATCTTTGAATCGACCAACGAGTACAGCAAGAGTGAATCCGAAGTGTTCAAGAAAGCCCTCAAGGACGCGGGCATCGAGCTTGTGGCCACCGAGAGCTACAGCCATGGAGACACCGATTTCCGCACCCAGCTCAACAAGCTCAGGCTGCGCAAACCCGACCTTCTGGTCATCAGCGCCCTGGCGGGCGAGGCAGTTCCCGTGCTCCAGCAGGCGAGGGAAGTGGGCTTCACCGTGCCCATTGTGGGGGGAAACGGCCTGAACAGCCCCAACGTCGTGAAGGTGGCCCAGAGCGCGGCCGAGGGTGTCATGGTCGGAGCCGCGTGGTTCCGCGAGACCCCGAATCCGAAGAGCAAGGCCTTCGTCGACGCCTACAAGGCCAAGTACAACGCCGTCCCCGACCAGTTCGCCGCCCAGGCCTACCAGGCCATCTGGATCGTCGCCAACGCGGTGAAGAACGGGGGTTCGGCCGACCGCAAGGTGCTGCGGGACTCCTTGGCCAAGATCAAGGATCTGGATGGAGTTCTCGGAAAGTTCTCGTTCAACGAGAAGCGGGACCCCGTGCATCCGAGCGTGACCCTGGTCGTCAAGAACGGCCAGTACACCGTCCTCGAGTAGTCGTCCATGGATCTGACCCTCCTCCTCGATCCCTCGTACCTGGGTCAGAACCTGGTCGACGGCCTGGCCCGGGGGGCGGTCTACTCGGTGTTCGCCCTCGGGTTCACGCTCATCTTCGGCATCCTCGATATCGTCAACCTCGCCCACGCCGCCACGTACATGTGGTGCGCGTTCGCAGGTTGGATCGTCCTCTCGGTCTTCGGCCTGCCCCTGCCCGTGGCCCTGGTCGTCTCAATGGTTGCGGGGGCTCTGGTGGCCATAGGCCTGGAATTTGCGGCCTTCCGTCCGCTTCGTCGGGAGGGAGCCGATCGCCTGGCTCCCATGATCAGCAGCATCGGCGCGTCGTTGATCCTGGTCAGCGTGGCCGAAGCCATTTTTGGTTCCAACACCAAGCGCTTTCCCGACAAGGTCCTCGACCCCCAGCCGCTCCTGTTGGGGGGCA
>JAHFSN010000030.1 GCA_023265735.1 Spirochaetaceae bacterium
ACCACGGCCGCTGGTAGCCTCGACAAGCAGGGCCGCGAAAAGATGCTCGCCGCCGGGGCCAACGTCCTTATGCCCAACATCACTCCGGAGTCGGTGAAGAAGGACTACCTCCTCTACCCCGGCAAGATCTGCCTCGACGAATCGGGTTTCGAGTGCATCAACTGCCTCGACATCCGCACCCATTTGGTCGACAAGACCCTCGACTGGTCCCGGGGCAACAGCCGCAACGCCCAGGACCGGGGAGTAACGCTGTGAAGGCCTTTGTCGGGGACCAGACCGCCCTGGCGGCAGCCAACTGGGGCGGCGGCCCCACGCCGCGATCCGTGATCCGAGCCTACGCCCAGGTGAAGCTGGCGGCCCTGACGGCGGCCCAGGAGTACGGCAGAACCCACGGAGGCGCCTGGGACGAGGAGACGTGGAGCACCCTGATTCGGGTGCTCACCGCCGTCCGCGACGGGCAGCATGACGACCTCTTCGTGGTCCCCCTGGCCCAGGGAGGGGCGGGGACCAGCCTCAACATGAACCTCAACGAGGCAGCGGTCTTCCTGGCCGCCCAGCTGGGCGTCGAGATCCATCCCCTCGACGACGTCAACCGGCACCAGTCCACCAACGACACCTTTCCCACGGCCGTGACCATCCTCGCCTACGAGGGTCTGGTGGCCACCGAGACCCTCGTGATCCGCCTGCAGGAGGAACTGGTCCGCGGGGAGAAAGCCTGGGCCACCCAGGTGATGGTCGGCCGGACCGAACTCCAGGACGCCCTCCCCCTCACCCTGGGCCAGGTGTTCGCCGGGTGGGCCGGGCCCTTCGAGAGGGACCGCTGGCGGCTCAACAAGCTGCGAGAGCGTGTGAGGACCGTTCCCCTGGGCGGCACGGCCGTCGGAACGGGTTTCGGGGCTCCCCCGGCGTACGTCTTCTCCGCAGAAAAGCACCTGCGGTCGATCACCGGGTTGCCCCTGGCCCGCAGCCAGAACCTCGTGGACGAAATCAGCCACCTCGACAAATACAGCGAACTGGCGGGGGGACTCCGGCAGGTGGCCGAGAACCTGGTCCATCTCTGCCAGGACCTCCTCTACTACACTTCCAGCGCCGTGGGAGAACTGGGCCACCCCCGGCTCCAGGCGGCCAGCAGCCAGATGCCGGCCAAGACCAACCCCGTGGCCCTGGAGTACGCCTGCGGCCTAGCCCTGTCGGTCCAGGGCGAGGCCTTCAAGGTCAGCCAGTACGTCCAGGCGGGGCGGCTCCAGCTCAATCCCTACCTCCCCTTTGTCCTGGAAAGCCTCTTGGCCATGTTCTCCTCGCTGGAGAAGGCCCTGGAGGCGGTGACCGAGAAGGTGCTCCCGGGGCTCCTCGTCCATGCCGGGGTTCTGGAGGCCCATCTGGCGTCGTCGCAGGCGCTGCTCAACGCCCTGGCTCCCACCCTGGGGTACGATCGGGTGGCTCGGCTCTCCCCTCTGCTGGTCCAGACGCCTCCCCGGTCCCTGGCCGAACTGAAGGCCCTCCTCGTCCAGGAATTGGGCCTCGCCCCCGACGAAGCGGAACGGCTCGTCGATCCCCTGCTCCTCGCCCAAGGAAGGCAACCATGAACACCCCCCTCGCCGAACGGATGAAGATCGTCCTCTTCGGATTGCGCAACGCCGGAAAGTCCAGCCTGATGAACGCGCTCATGAACCAGGAGGCTTCCATCGTTTCGGACACCCCCGGGACCACCACCGACCCCGTGACCCGAACCTTTGAGTTGGGAGCCCTGGGCCCCGTGGCCATCACCGACACGGCTGGCCTCGACGACGAGGGAGACCTCGGCGCTCTGCGCATCGAAAAGAGCCTGGAGCGCCTTCGCCTCTGCGACCTTCCCGTCTTGGTGACCCGGGCCGACACCCTACTAACCGACGAGGAGAGGCGCCTGATGGAGTCCGTCCAGGGCACCAAACCGGTGGTCGTGGTCCTCACCCACGCCGACGCGGGCTACGAGCCTGCCAAGTACGACTGGGCCCGGTCCCTGGGTACCGTGGCCGTCGAGAGCCCCCAGCGGCGGGGCATGGAAGACCTTCGTCGCCTTCTGGAAAAGAAGGGGGCGAAGGCCGAACGGGAACTGTCCCCCCTGGAGGGACTGGTGTCCGAAGGCGACTTTCTCGTCCTGGTCACCCCCATCGACCTCGCCGCCCCCAAAGGCCGGCTTATCCTTCCCCAAGTGGAGACCATCCGCGATATCCTCGACCGGGACTGCGCCTGCCTCGTGGTGAAGGAGCGGGAACTGTTTGGTTTCTACCAGGTCTTGAGCCGCAGGCCCAAGCTCGTGATCTGCGACAGCCAGGCTTTCGCCAAGGTCGCTGCCGACCTCCCCGCGGACCAGCCCCTGACAAGCTTTTCCATCCTCTTCGGCCGCAAGAAAGGCGACTTGGCGGTGTATGTCCGGGGCGTGAGGGCCGTGGAAACCCTGAAACCCGACGCCCGCATCCTCGTCCTGGAGAGTTGCGCCCACCACCAGCAGGCCGACGACATCGGCACCGTGAAGATCCCCAGGCTCTTTCGGCAGCTCGTCCAGCCCCGGGTCGAGTTTGTTCACGCCCGGCAGTTGCCCCCGGAGGAGGAGTTGGCTCAGTACAGCCTCGTCATCAACTGCGCCGGGTGCATGGTCAGCCGAAATCAGATCCTTGACCGGCTCGACGTCTTGGAACGGCTAGGGATCCCCGTCCTCAACTACGGGCTCTTCCTGGCCTGGGCCAACGGCCTCTTGCCCCGGGCCCTGGAGCCCTTTCCCGAGGAGTACGCCCTCTACAAGTCGCTGGAGCCTGGTCCTCAACATTGACCCCTCGGGACGTTTGTGGCCGGCAGATGCGGAACAGTGTTAACTGTGAACCACGTTAATATTTAACGATGAGAACATTTAACACTGTTAATATTTAACCATGTTAACATTTAACGAGGGGCATTGTTAACACTGTTGATACTTAACACTGTTGTTGGTCCGTCTTGAGATCCGCCACGGTGGCAAATCGCGAAGCTTCTTGCGGGCCTGGCGGATGGTCTGGTACACTTTGGGGATACCGAAGGGGGTCCGGGGATGCTCTACCGAACGCTGGCTGGAGAACGCGTTTCTCAATTGGGTTTTGGGGCCATGCGGCTGCCCACGGTGGGCGGAAAGATTGATCTGGCGGAAACGACGAGGATGATCCGATCGGCCATCGACACCGGCGTCAACTACATCGACACGGCCTACGTCTACCATGGCGGCGAAAGCGAGGCCGCCGTGGCCCAGGTTCTCAGGGACGGCTGGAGGAACAAGGTCTTCGTGGCCACCAAATCGCCGGTTTGGCTGGTCCAGGACAAGGCTGACTTTCCCCGGCTCCTGGACGAACAGCTGGGACGCCTTGAAACCGATCACATTGACTTCTACCTCCTTCACTCCCTGAACTGGCCCACTTGGGCGAAGTGCCAGCAGTTCCAAGCCCTCGAGTTTCTCGAAGCCGCCAAGGCGGCCGGGAAGATCAGGCATTTCGGATTCTCCTTCCACGACGAAGCCAAGTGCTTTCAGGCCATCCTCTCCTCTCACTCCTGGGAGTTTTGCCAAATTCAGTACAATTTCATGGACAGGCAGTACCAGGCGGGAGCCGCGGGCCTCGAAGCCGCCTCGGCCCAGGGAACGGACGTCATTGTCATGGAACCCCTCCGGGGCGGAAACCTAGCCAACGCGGTTCCGCCGGAGGTTCATCGGCTCTACGCCGAGGCCAAGGTGCCCCGAAGCCCCGCCGAATGGGCCTTCCGCTGGGTCTGGAACAACCCCAAGGTCTCCCTTGCCCTCTCGGGAATGGGAACCCAAGCCCAGGTCGACGAAAATGTGCGAATTGCCGCAGAAGCGACCGCTGGCCATCTCACCTGGGAGGAGTTGGCCCTGATTGACCGGGTCGAGGTGGCCTACCGTTCCTTAGTCAAGGTGGGCTGTACGGGTTGCCGCTACTGCATGCCCTGCCCGCAAGGGGTCGATATTCCTCGCAACTTCTCGGCATACAACGAATTCCATATGTTCTTGAAGAGTCCCGCGGTGAAGGCCGGATACCAGTGGGTTCCGGCGGCAGAACGAGCCGACCGCTGTGTCTCCTGCGGCGCCTGTGTGGACCTCTGTCCCCAGCAGCTCGATATCCCCGCCCTCATGGGCCAGGTGGCCCAGACCTTTGCGTGATCTCCCCCCGCTCCCCGAGGGAATCACCCTTCGAGTCTGGCAGGAAAGCGGCCCCGATGTCCCCCTCTTCGAGAGTCGGGGGAAATGGCTTCATCCCCTCTTTGAGCTCACGGAGTTCCTCGGCTCCCGCCCCTTTCTACAGCCCGAGTCTTTGCTTCTGAGGGATAGGATCATCGGCCGGGCGGCGGCGTTCTTGATTGTCCGCCTGGGGATTCGCCGGGTTTCCGCCGATCTGGTGAGCCGCCGCGCGCTCTCTCTCTTGGAACCTCTGGGCTGGACGGTCATGGCCCGTGCGGTTGTCGACCGCATCGGTTGCCAAACCGAAGACCTTCTCGAACACGAGGGGAATGGGGACCGCGCCTGGGCACTGTTGGTCGATCGCCGAAACCGCGCCCTAGCCGCCGCCCAAGCAGAACACTAAAGGGTCGGGTCGAAGCAGAGGTGCCTGGCCATGGGCGCCGCCACCTTGACCGGGGGCCTTCCCTGGACGGTGACGGTCACCCCTTCGGGGCCCACCTCGTCCACTTTGACCCTCACGCCTGGCCTGATTCCCGCGGACTGGCAGAACGGCAGCATCGTGGGCAGCCCCTCTCCCTCCTCGGTAATTCGGACGATCACCACCGAGCTCCCCGCCGTCGCTTCCGTCAGCCGGGGAGCCGCCAGCAGCCGCGCTTCTACCTCGGTGCCAGGAAGGGGGTTGCCGTGGGGACACGTCTGGGGGTACCCCAGCACCTTGTCCAAGTGGTCCGCCAAGGCGTCGCTAATCTGATTTTGCAGGACCTTGGCTTCCAGGTCGGAACTGTCCCAGGGGAAGTCCAGAGTCTTCACCAGCAGGTGCTCCAGAAGGTAATGCCTCTTGAGGACCTTGAGCGCCAAAGCCCGCCCGGCGTCCGTCAGAAAGACGTGCTCGTAGCGTTCTTGGCTCACCAGGCCAATCTTCTTCAGGCGGCCGAGGGCCTGGGTGACAGCGGAAGTGGAAACACCCAGCCATTCGGCCAGACGGTGGTTGGCGGCGTAGCCGTAGTCCCGACAAATCAAGTGTATATTGGTCAGGTATTCTGCGGCGGCCGGAAAGGTCTTCAGAATTTCTGCGTCGGAACTCATGCGGATAAAGTAAAACACCCGAGGCAGGGTGTCAAGAGTAGTTGATTGAATTAGTCGGAAACTGCTTGCCGGTACCGAGAGCAGCCGTTGCAGTCCTTCAGTTGAGCTTCCCGGGAACAGAGGAGCGCCCCTTCGGACGTCCAGGAAAGGTTCACTTGACTGCATTCGGCGAGGTATCTGCTGAACTCGGCCATCCGCGACAGCACCGTTTCACTGGCCACGTGCTCCACCTTGCAGGCAACGGCTTCGGCCTCGGTGTCCTCCATGCCCAGTTGGTCCCGGAAAAACCGATGGAGGAACCGGTGCCGGTTGGCGCAGGCTTGGGCCAGCTTCCGTCCCTCGTCGGTGAGGATCACGGGCTGGTAGGGATGGTAGACGATCAGGTTGCGGTCGGCCAGGGCCCGCAAGGCACCGGTCACCGAGGCTCTGGTCACCCCCAATCTCTCGGCCACCACAGACGCGTGTGCCTCTCCGGACGATCCGGAAACGAAGAGAATGGCTTCAAGGTAGTCTTCCAGGTGGGACGTGATCGCTGTTTTCATAAATGTCTCCATTTATCTTAACAGGAATCAACAAAAGCGCAAGGGTCTAGCCGCCCTTGCCCTCGGCCTCTCTTTTTGGGTATTTTGAACCTTGCAAGGAGAATTCTCATGCCGACCTATGACTACGTCTGTAAAGACTGCGGCCACGAATTCGAGGCTTTCCAGTCGATGAAAGAGGATCCCCTGACCGAATGTCCTTCGTGCCACGGCTCCGTCAAGCGCCTCGTCGGCGGTGGAACCGGAATCATCTTCAAGGGGAGCGGGTTTTACATTAACGACTCCAAGAAGGAAGCGGCGCCGGCCAAAGACACAAAACAAGCGGCCCCAGCGGCAAACTGAGCGGCGGGAGGCCCCATGCACGGACCAGAAGGCGAGGAAAAAGTCGCCCAAATGATGCGCCTTCGGGCCCATATGAAGAAGATCAAGCATAAAATCGTCGTTCTCTCGGGGAAGGGCGGCGTCGGCAAGAGCACCGTGAGCGTCAACCTTGCCGTGGGCCTCGTCCAAAGGGGCTTCAAGGTCGGGTTGCTCGACACGGACATCCATGGCCCCAATGTGGCCCACATGCTGGGTCTCGATCAGGAAGTCATGACCGTGAGGGAGAACGAGATCGAACCCATCGAGGCTCGGCCGAATCTCTTCGTGGTGAGTCTCGCCCTGGCAGGCCGGCCCGTCGACACGGCGTACATCTGGCGGGGTCCCATCAAGATCGCCCTCATCAACCAGCTCCTGGCCGACACCCTCTGGCCCGAGCTTGACTACTTGATCGTCGACTCGCCCCCGGGAACGGGCGATGAGCCGCTCACCGTCTGCCAGCTCCTGAATTCGTCCCCGTCCCGGGGAACCGTCATCGTCACCACGCCGCAGTCGGTCTCGGTCCTGGACGCCCGAAGGACCATCGATTTCAGCCGCCAGCTGAAGATGCCCATCCTTGGCCTTGTCGAAAACATGGCGGGGTACCTGAACCCCGCCGACGGCACCCTTCTGCCGCTGTTTGGCTCCGGCGGCGGGGAAGCTGCGGCCACCGAACTGAAGATTCCGTTCTTGGGGTCGGTCCCCATGGACCCGCGGGCGGTGGCGCTCTCGGAAAAGGGCCTGGCCCTTCTCGAGGACGAGACCGGCCTGAAGGTCAGTTTCGGGCACGTCATCGACGGCATTATCGCCGCATTGCCCTCCTGATCGAGGCGCCTTGTTGATTTAATCCCCCTCACTCTATATTCTGCAAAGAATGTTAGTCCGCTACGCGAAGTCCGCCGACGGGAAGCCCGTCAAACAGGCCGAAGTCTATACCAAGGAAGAACACGGTCTGAAGCCCGAGCAAATCGACCCGGATGCCCTGTTCATCACCCGGAAACTCCGGTCGGCGGGCTACGAGGCGTACATCGTGGGAGGCGCGGTCCGAGACCTCCTCCTGGGGCGCAAACCCAAGGATTTCGACATCGCCACCGACGCCCATCCGCGGTCGATCAAGAAGGTGTTGCCCTTCAGCCGCATCATCGGTAAGCGGTTCCGGCTCGTCCATGTCTACTTTGCCGGCGGCAAGATCATCGAGGTGGCGACGTTTCGAAGCAATGTCGAAGGCGACAACAACGTGTTTGGCACCCTTGAAGAGGACGCCAAACGTCGGGACTTCACCCTGAACGCCCTGTTCTACGACCCCAAGGACCAATACATCGTCGACCAAGTGGGGGGAATGCGGGACGTGAAGGCCAAGCGCCTGAGGAACGTGATTCCCCTGGCCCACATCTTCGACGAAGACCCCGTCCGCATGATCCGGGCCATCAAGTACGCCACGACCAGCGGCTTCTCGGTCCCCGGCAACCTTGCCTCCAAGATTCGCCAGAAGGCCCCCCTCCTCACGGGCATCTCGCCGTCCCGGCTCACCGAGGAGTTCTACAAGATCCTCCACGGCGGACACTCCCGCCCCATCTTGGCGGCGATGGCCAAACTGAAGGTCCTCGACGCCTTCCTCCCCGCCCTAGGGAAGGAACTGGGACGAGTTTGGTTCAACCCCGTGGCCAAGGCCCTCCTGGGGGGGCTGCAACTGCTGGATGAAGAGATCCGGGCCGGAAAGGACCCGGACCGCGCCACCTCCCTCACATTCCTGATTGCGCCGCTTCTGGAGCAGCAAGGCTGGTCCACCCGGGCCACCCTCGAGGACTTTCCCGTGCTCCTGGCACAACTGAAGGACTGGTTCAAGCCCATCATTCCGTCCAACCAGGAACTGGAAAATGCCCTACGGTCCCTCTTTCGAGTCTGGGCCGTCCGCACCCCTCGCCGCCGGCCCACCCGCTCCCGCCGGCGTCGACCTTCTGGCGGAGAGGGCGGAGCTAGGCCCCCGCGCCCAGAACCCAAACCCATGTAAATTATTCGCGCCCGGGAACCGGGCTTCTTGACACGACAATAGTGTTAGGCTATCCTAAGTTAATAGAGATTAATAAGGACGGACTATGACGATCGTGGATTTGAGGAAAGGGGACCGTTTTGTGGTGACCGGAGTGGAGTTGACCCGGGAAACGGGGAAGCGTCTGGCCGACATGGGCTTCACCCGGGGAACCGAAGGCCAGGTGATCCGCAAGGCGCTTTTTGGGGATCCCCTTCAGGTTTCCATCCTCGGCTACCAGGTCACGATACGCAAATCGGAGGCGGCGGGGGTGACCGTCGAGCCGCTGGTTTCGGCATGACTCCCCTCAGGATCGCCTTGGCCGGCAACCCCAACTCGGGGAAGACTACACTGTTTAACCGACTGACGGGATCGCACCAGAAGGTCGGCAACTACGCCGGGGTCACGGTGGATACCAAGGAGGGTCAGTTGGTCCACCGGGGCCGGGACATCATCCTCTACGACCTTCCGGGAACCTACAGCCTCACCGCGTATTCGCTCGACGAGATCATTGCCCGCGACTTCGTCCTCGATGAGAAACCCGACCTCGTCATCAACGTTCTCGACGCCACCAACCTGGAACGCAACCTCTTTCTGGGCCTCCAATTCCAAGAGCTGGGCATTCCCATGGTGGCCGCCTTGAACATCATTGACCAGGCGGAGGCGATGGGACTCCGGATCGACCACAAACAGCTGTCCCGGCTCTTCCGGATTCCTATCGTCCGCACCGTCGGCCCCAAGGGGCTGGGTCTCGAGGAGCTGCTCGACGCGGCCCTGGAAACAGCCGACAATCCAGGCTCAGCCCCGGCTCCCCTCTACGGCGCCGAGCTGGAGGCCGCCTTGGGCAAGATCGTGGCCGTCCTCAACACGGACGAGGCCTTCTCCTCGAACTTTCCGAGCCGCTGGATGGCGCTGAAGCTCCTGGAAAAGGATACCGACGCGAGGAAGAAGCTGGAGAGCCACCAGAACGAAACCCAGGTGATGAGGGTCCTTTCCGAAGGCATCGCGGCGCTGGAACGGTCGGGTGGACGCGACAGCGAAATCCTGGTCAGCGAGGCCCGCTACGGCCTCATCCACGGCGCCGCCAAGGAGACCGTCCTCCGCGACCGGACGGCGGTGCCGCTCACGGAACGGATCGATGCCGTCCTCATCAACCGCTTCCTGGGGCTCCCGATCTTCCTCGCCGTCCTGTGGGCCATCTTCCAGGCGACCTTTACCCTGGGGGCGTATCCCCAGGAGTGGCTCGACTCGCTGTTTAAGGCCTTGGGCGACGGGGCCCGGTCGTTCATTGCCCCGGGCCTCCTTCAGTCGCTGCTGGTCGACGGCATCCTTGGGGGCGTGGGGAGCGTGCTGAGCTTCATTCCCCTGGTCATCCTCCTGTTCCTGTTCATCAGCTTCCTGGAGGACACGGGCTACATGTCTCGGGCCGCCTTTGTCATGGACAAATTCCTGCACATCTTCGGTCTCCACGGTCAGAGCTTCCTGCCCATGATGCTGGGGTTCGGCTGCTCTGTCCCGGCCATCATGGCGGCGCGGACCCTCAAGAGCACCAAGGATCGCATCGTCACGGTGCTGGTCACCCCCTTCATGAGCTGCGGCGCCAAGCTGCCCGTCGAGGTCCTCCTGGCGGGAACCTTCTTTTCGGTGAATTCCGGAGCGGTGGTCCTCTCGATCTATCTCATCGGGGTGCTCCTCGCCCTCGGTTCCTCGTGGGTCTTTCGCAAAACGGTGTTGAAGGGCGAGACGACGCCCTTCGTCATGGAACTCCCGCCGTACCGCCTCCCAACGCTCAAGGCTGTGGCCTGGCACGTCTGGGAAAAGTCCTTCCAGTATTTCAAGAAAGCAGGAACCGTGATCCTGGCAGCCTCCATCCTCCTCTGGGCCATTGTCACGTTTCCCCAGTCGCCCCCCGATACCCCGCCCGAGGAGGCCATGGGTCACAGTCTCGCCGGCTGGACGGGGCGGGCCCTGGAACCCCTCGTCAAACCTCTAGGGTTTGACTGGAAGGTTGCCATCGCCACAGTCACCGGCTTCGCGGCCAAGGAGACCGTGGTTTCGACCCTCGGCGTGCTGTACAAGGTGAGCGGAGGAGAGGACGACCAACCGCTTCGGGAGGCGCTCCGGAGCGACCCTGTGTTCAACCCGCTGGTAGCCTACACGTTCATGCTGTTCACCCTCATCCTGGCACCTTGCTTCGCCGCCCAGGCCACCATTCGGGCCGAGCTGGGCACCCGTTGGCTGGTCTTTTACGTGATCTTTTCTGTGGTCCTTTCGTGGAGCCTCTGTTTCGGGGTTTACCAACTTGGATCAGTTCTGAGAATAGGAGTCTGATATGGAAATCTTGGTCGTCGCCGCCGTCGTGGGGGGGGCCGTGCTGTACTTGGGCTGGAAGACCTGGGGAATGTTGAAGCCCGGCCCCAAGGGAGGGTGCAACTGCGGCAGTCCGAAGAGTTCTTGCTCGGGCTGCCCGTTAGTCAAACCCTAGCCTGTCCCGAAAGTCCCCAAGACAAAGAAGATGTGACGGGATAACAGGATTTTCAGGATCGACAGGATGAAATTCAGAACAACTGTCAGCTCGCTGGTGGCAAAAAGTCATTGCAGACGGCGAGCGAAGCGAAGCCCGTGCCGTTCTGGGCGCAGGAGATCGTCATTTTGGCTATGCCGAAGGCGAGCGTTTCCCGCAGGCGTACTGTGAGTACGCCG
>JAHFSN010000031.1 GCA_023265735.1 Spirochaetaceae bacterium
CGTCCGGGACCTCTTCCTCATCACCCTCAAACTGATGATCTACGTGGCCAACGTCGACGAGGCGGGCCTGAAGGCCGAGCCACGCACCGTGGGCCAGCTGAGGGCCGTGGCCGCCCAGGAAGGGGCCGATACCCTCGTCCTTTGCGGCAAGCTGGAGGCCGACATTGCGGGTCTCGACGACCCCGAGGAGCGCGCCTTGTTCCTGGCCGAATCGGGGCTCAGCGAGTCGGGCTTGGATCGCTTGGTCCATGCGGCGTACCGGACCCTGGGGCTACGCACCTACTTCACCGCCGGAGAGACCGAGGTCCGGGCGTGGACCTTCCACGAGGGCGACCGGGCTCCCCAGGCGGCTGGGGTCATCCACAGCGACTTTGAAAAGGGATTCATCAAGGCCGAGGTGTACCACTTCGACGACCTGATGGAGCTCCACTCCGAGGCCGAGATCCGGACCAAAGGCCGGCTCCGGATCGAGGGGAAGGAGTATATCGTCCAGGACGGCGACATCATGCACTTCCGGTTCAACGTGTGATCTCGCCGACCTGGCGTCGTCTCGGTCGGCTCCGGTCCTCGGCGTACTTCCAGTACGCCTGTGGTCCTCGCTCTCCCTCGACTTAGCCAGCTCGACGATCTCACACGTTGAACGCCTGGTGGGCGATCGCTTTGCTCCGCCGGGTTGCTATGCCATCGTGCCATCGCTTCGCTCGGCACAGCGGCTAGGGGTGCGGTCGCTGCGCTCCGCGGGTGTGTGGAGCTGCGGCCATCGCTTCGCTCGGCACGGTCGCATTCGCTTCGCTCCGCGGGGTGGTAGGCGAGTGGTTTGGCGGGAGAGGCGCGCCATCGCTTCGCTTGGCGGGTGGGAGGCAATCGCTTCGCTCTGCCTTGGGTGGATATAGAGGAGTTGGGGTATGGGGCTTTTAGTGCTGGGGGGCGTGGTTCTGCTCGCCTTGGCGGTGTACCTCTGGTGGAATCGATCGGCTTTGTATGTGGCTTCGGCGACCCGGGCGTTTGGCCGGGGGGACGAGGGGCGCACGTTGGCTTTGTTTGCGAAGGCAGAGGCGGCGGGGCGGCTTAGCGTGGACGCGACGGTCAGTTACGCCTACCTGGCCTTGAAGCACGGATTGGTGGAGACGGCCGAGGAACTGCTGGTCCGGGCCCTGGACCACGGGCGGCGCGGGCGGGCCCTGAACGAGAGACAGCGGCGGCTGGTGGAAACGTACCGGGCGCTGGTGCTGTGGAAGCGGGGGCGGCTCGACGACGCGGTGGCCCTGCTGGAGGGACTCCTGGACCAGGGGTACCGGACCACGGCGGTCTACGGCAACCTGGGGTATTTCCTGACCCTTCAGAAGCGGTGGGACCGGGCCGAGGAGGTTTGCCGGGAGGCCGAGTCCTGGGACCCGGACGGCAAGGTTATCCTCGACAACTTGGGCGGGCTGCTCCTGGCCCAGGAGCGCTGGGTCGAGGCGGCCGAGGTGTACGATCGGCTCTTGGCCCTGGACCCCAGTTTTCCCGAGGCCTGGGCCGGGGCGGGATGGGCGGCCTTCCGTACGGGCCACCCGGCCGAGGCCCGACGACGGTGGACCCGGGCCCTGGAGCTTCCCTTCCATTCCCTCACCACTGCGACCAAGGAAGACCTGGAAACCGCTTTGGCCATGGTATAATCGGGCATCGTGCGGCCCCGGCGGAGCATCAGGACCCAGTTTCTTCTTTCGCTTCTCCTCGTCCTTCTGATTCCTGTGGCCCTGCTGGGGGTCTTGAGTCCCCTCTTCTACACCAAAACCGTCGAGGACCTGACGGTCAATTCCAGTTTCGAGATGATTGGCCAGGTCAACCGCAACCTCGACCAGGTCTTTCTCAAGCTCGAGCAGCTGATGACGCTGACCTCGAAGGTGCCCGACGTGGCTGCGTTTCTGGCCGGACGGAGGGGAAGCGAGGTCGGGGTCCAGGGGTACCTCGCGGCCCTGAAGGACAGCCATCCCGAGATCACCGGCGCCGTCATCCTCAACGGCCAGGACCGCACCGAGTTCTTCGACTTCAAGCGCATCACCCGTGACCCCCTTCTGTGGGAATCGTGGGCCCGCTTGGCCCTGGCCGACCCGGCCAAGATGCACATCCTCGCCCGGCCCATCGGCCGCAACCTGTTGAGCCGCCGGACCATGGGCGACAACGTGGTCTCCATCATCAAGGCCTTTCCCCCCGGAGTGCTCCTCCTCGACGTTCACCTGAAGACCATCGAAAAGGTGTTCAGCACGGTGCGCCCCGGTACCCTGGGATTTCTGTTCCTGGCCGATCCGTCGGGCGACGTGGTGTACGCCCCGGTGAACCCCCTGGTGTACCGCATCCCTTCCTCGTTCCTAAAGGAAGGGCGGCCCCGGTCGCTCTTCTCCATCGACGGCCGTATCTACCAGGTTCTCCAGACTCCCTCGTCGTACACGGGGCTTTCGACGGTGGCGGTCTACAGCCTCGACGAAGCCTTGGGCGGAGTCAGGCTCCTCCTCCTGTTCGCCTTCCTCATCGCCGCCGTGACCTTCGGCCTGGCCATCGGCGTGTCGTTCTGGGTCTCGGCCGGCATCGCCCGGCCCATCGTGAAATTGCGGCGGCTCATGGAGGAGGCCGAGACGGGCAACCTCGACGTGCGGTTCCCCGATCCGCCCAACGACGAAGTGGGCCGCCTGGGGCAAAGCTTCAACACCATGATTGGCGAGATCCAGAAGCTCCTCGACCAGGTCTACGAGGAACAGCAGAAGAAACGGGAGGCTGAATTCCGCATCCTCCAGGCCCAGATCAAACCGCACTTCCTCTACAACACCCTCGACACCATCCACTGGATGGCCCAGGAGAAGGGGGCTCAGGACATCGTGGGTATCGTCGACGCCCTGACCCGGCTCTTCCGCATCAGCCTCAGCAAGGGCCGCGATGTCATCCGGTTGGAGGAGGAGCTGGAGCACGTGACCAGCTACCTGGTCATCCAGAAGATCCGGTACCTGGGTAAGTTCGATTACTTGATCGATGTGGACCCCACCCTGCTGTCAATGCCCGTGGTGAAGCTCACGCTGCAACCCCTGGTGGAGAACGCCCTCTACCACGGCATCAAGGAGAAGGTGGGCCACGGCACCCTGACCGTCTCGGCCCGGAAGGACGGCCACGTTCTCATCCTGACGGTCAAGGACGACGGGGCCGGCATGGACGCCGCGGCCCTGGTCAACCTGGAACGAAACCTGGGGACGGGGGAGGACTCCAGCCAAAAGGGGTTCGGAGTCTTCAGCGTCCACCATCGCATCCGGCTGGTCTTCGGCGAAGGGTGGGGATTGTCGTACGAGAGCACCCTGGGCCAGGGGACGACGGTCACCGTCCGCCAACCCCTGGTCCCCGAAGGAGAGTTCGCATGACCCGATTCCTCATCGCCGACGATGAGCCCCAGATCCGTCGGGGCCTTCGGGGTCTGGTCACGCAGATCACCGAAGGGGAGGCCGAGTTCATCGAAGCCGAGGACGGTGTGGAAGCCTACGACAAGGCCGTGGCCGAGTTCCCCGACATCCTCCTCCTCGACATCCACATGCCGCGCCTCCGGGGACTCGACCTGGTGGAGAAGCTGGGGACCCTGGGCAGGGACTGGATCATCATCGTTATCACCGGCCACGACGAGTTTGAATACGCCCGGACGGCCCTCAGCCTGCGGGTGTTCGACTTTCTCCTCAAACCCGTCCCCGAGGCCCAGTTTCGCACGGTGGTGGCCCGGGCCCGCAGCGAGCTCGAGAAGCGGCGCGAGGAGAGGCGGTTCGTCGACTGGTCCAAGGACAGGCTTGTCCAGCAGCGGGGAGTCTTTCGGGAGACCCTGCTCCAGGACTGGATCGAGGGGCGCCTTTCCCTGGGCGACTTCGAGAAATCGGCGACATACCTCGAACTGAGGGTGCCCGAGAGGCCCTCCCTGCTCCTTTTGGCATTTACCGACCGAGCCCCCGGTTCCCCGGGGACCTGGCTCAGCGCCGAGCGAAACCGGTTCTACGCCGCGGCTCGCCAGACCGTCCTGGCCTACCCGGGGGCCTTGGCCTTCGAGGACACCCGGCACAATGTCGTCCTCATCGTGGATCGGGACGCCACGGGGGGATGGAAGGCCATGGCCGAACTGCTGGCCGAGACCCTGAGGGAGCTCTCCGGTACTCTGCCCCCCATCGAAGGGTTGGACCGGGAGACGGCCTCCGAGCTTCCCGACGCCTGGAGCGTCCTGGTGGGGCTCTTGGCCACCGACCGGGCCGAGGGCGGTTTGGTCCAGGGGGCCCGGACCTACCTTGAGGGTCACTACCGCGATCCCGATCTCTCCCTGGAAACCGTCGCCGACCACCTGCGGGTCACCCCCAACTACCTGAGCCGCCTCCTCAAGGGGGCCACCGGTCGCTCCTTTGTCAACTTCCTGTGCTACCTGCGCATGGAGAAGGCGAAGGTCTTCCTCGAAGACCCCCGGCTTCGGATCGCCGAGGTGGCCGAGCGGGTGGGCTACCGGGACCAGAACTACTTCTGCCGGCACTTCAAGACGGTGACGGGCCGAACCCCAAAGGCCTGGAGAAACGATCCCGAAGGGGAGGGTGACCAATGAGGCGTCTCGTCCTTTGGGCCGTCCTCGTCCTGGGGCTCAGCGGGTGCTCCCAGGTGGACGCCCCGGTGAAGTACCTGATCGGGGTCAGCCAAGCCAACCTCAGCGAACCCTGGCGGATCAGCATGACCGACGAGATCCAGCGTCAGGCGGCCCTCCACCCCGAGCTGCGCATCATCGTGGCCGACGCCTCGGATTCCCTGGGGAAGCAGATTGGCGACGTGGAAAAGTTCGAGGGCCTGGGCATCGACCTCCTCATCATCTCTCCCCTGGAGTCCGAGGCCATTACGCCCACCCTGACCCGGGTCTACCAGTCCTTCCCCGTCATCGTCCTCAACCGTTCGGTGGATGACGACGACTACACGTTGTTCATCGGCCCGGACAACGCCCGGATCGGTCAGGAGGCCGGGCGCTTCGTGGCCCGAACCCTCAAGGTGACCGGCGGCCGGGTCCTCGAGGTCCTGGGCCGAAGCGGGTCGCCGCCCACCCTGGAACGCGCCGAGGCCTTCCGGCAGGAGATCGCCCGCAACCCCCTGATCACCCTCCAGAGCCCCGTCTTGGCGAATTGGCTGAGGGACGGCGCCGAAGACCTGGTGCTGGAGCGGCTACGGGCCGACGAGGCTCCGCGGGTCATCTTTGCCCACAACGACGCCATGGCCTACGGAGCGTGGCTGGCGGCCGAGCGGCTGGGCCTTTCCAAGCGCATCACCTTCCTGGGAGTCGATGGGCTTCCCGGTCCCCGGGGGGGCCTCGAGATGCTCCGGTCGGGCATCCTCGACGGCACCTTCCTGTCGCCCACGGGGGGCAAGGAAGCCGTGGAGTACGCCCTAGCCCTGCTCCACCACGAGGGGGAACAACCCAAGAAGGTCATCTTGGGGACGCGGTTCCTCACCCTGGCCGACCTGGACCCCCAGGCAACCAAGGCCGCCCCGGGGCGATCCCGGGTCATCGGGTATTCCTCGTCGTCGGGAAACGACTGGTCGAAGCGGCTGCGGGAATCGGTCCGCAGCGCCCTTCGGGCCAAGGGCTGGTCCCTCGTCGACCTGAAGGATGAGACGCCCGCCCTTCCGGCCGGCTTGGACGCCGTCGTCATCGAGAGTACCGAACGCCGGATCGAAGACCGGCGCCGCCGGGAGGCCGTCGAGATCGAGGCCCAGTCCCGGGGTCTTCCCTCGTTCCTCATCGGGCCCCAACCCCTGTCCGGAGACGGGGGCTGGTCCTTGGCCCTCGGGCCCGACCCCTTCGAGGAGGGGCGGCGGGCCGGACGCTGGCTGGCCGACCAGACGCTGATCCGCATCGTGGCCCTGGAAGATCCCCCCGAAGTCGGGGCACCGGAGCTCACAGAAGGCTTGGGCGAAGGACTGAAGGAACGCGAGGGGCTTCCGGTGGCCTTCCGAAGGCCGACCGACGGCACCCGGCGCGGCGCCCAGGCGACCGTGGCCGAACTTCTGGCCTCGGGTCAGAAGTTCGACGCCGTGTTCGCGCCCTCCGACGAGGCCATCTTGGGGACCCTCGACGCCCTGAGGGCGGCCAAGGTGACCCCCGGTCGAGACGTCAAGATCGCCGGCATTGGAGGGTCGCCCGAGGTGCTCGAGCTCCTGAAATCGGGGGCCGTTTCCTGCGTGGTCCGAAATCCCTGGGACCTGGGGGCCCTGCTTCAAGCCGACGTGGCCCAGGCCCTGGCCGAACCCGGAGTGCCTCGCCGGCTGGTCACCAGCCACGAGGTCCTCACGAAATGATCAGAGTCTCCCCCCGCTTGTGAGCACCAAATTGTGCTAAAGAGTGTGGAAACTTGCTGGTAGCCTGACTCGAAAGGGTGGGTTTAGGCTGATCCGGTTACCAAAGTGGACCCCGTATGGGTGTCCAAAAGGAGATGGTATGAAAAAAGCTCTCATGGGTTTCGTAGCTCTGGCTATGGCCCTGTCGTTGGTGTCGGTGGCTTCCGCCGCCCCCAAGACGATCGGCATCTCGATGCCCACCAAGTCCTCTGCCCGTTGGATCGCTGACGGCAACGGCATGGTCAAGGAGTTCGAGAAGCTCGGTTACAAGACCGACCTTCAGTACGCCGAAGACGTGGTCGAGAACCAGCTGGCCCAGATTGAGAACATGATCACCAAGGGCGACTCCGCCCTCGTCATCGCCGCCATCGACGGTGAGTCGCTGTCCTCCGTCCTCCAGAAGGCTGCCGACGCGAAGATCCCCGTAATCGCCTACGACCGGCTGATCAAGAAGACCGCCAACGTTGACTATTACGCGACCTTCGACAATTTCAAGGTGGGCGTCATCCAGGCTTCCCAGATTGAAACCGCCCTCAAGCTGAAGACCGCCAAGGGTCCTCTCAACATTGAGCTGTTCGGTGGTTCTCCCGACGACAACAACGCCTACTTCTTCTACAACGGCGCCATGTCGGTTCTGCAGCCCTACATCGACAAGAAGGTTCTGGTTGTGAAGTCCGGCCAAATGGGCATGGACAAGGTCTCCACCCTCCGCTGGGACGGCGCCACCGCCCAGGCCCGCATGGACAACCTGCTGACCAAGAACTACAGCAAGGAAAAGGTCGCCGCCGTCCTGAGTCCCTATGACGGGATCTCGATCGGTATCCTCTCCTCGCTGAAGGCCGTCGGTTACGGCACCGCTTCCCAGCCCTATCCTGTGGTCACCGGCCAGGATGCCGAGATTCCGTCGGTCAAGTCGATCATCGCTGGCGCCCAGAGCTACACGGTGTTCAAGGACACCCGCGAACTGGCCAAGGTCGCCGTGAAGATGGTGGACGCCGTTCTCAATGGCAAGGCTGCCCCCGTGAACGACACCAAGACCTACAACAACGGCGTCAAGACCGTTCCCTCGTACCTCTTGGTTCCCGTCTCGGTGGACAAGAGCAACTACAAGGCCGCTCTGGTGGACACCGGTTACTATACCGCTGACCAGCTGAAGTAATCCCAGTTCTCCTCAAGGGGTCGGGCGGTTTCTTCCGTTTCGACCCGAGGAGAGCGTTGAAATTGGCAGAGGACCTCCGGGTCTTCTGCCCGTTCTTTTTATTTTTTTCAAGGAAACCTGCCATGTCAGCCACCATCCTAGAGATGAAGAACATCACGAAGGTGTTTCCGGGAGTCATCGCCCTCGATCAGGTCAACATTCGCGTGGCCCAGGGTGAAATCCACGCCCTTGTGGGAGAAAACGGTGCCGGTAAGTCGACCCTGATGAAGGTCCTCAGCGGGGTTTATCCCCACGGCACCTATACGGGAGACATTTTGTTCCAGGGGACACCCTGTGAATTCAAGGACATTCGTTCCAGCGAGGATCTGGGCATCGTTATCATTCACCAGGAACTCGCCCTCAGTCCCCACCTTTCTATCTCCGAGAACATTTTTTTGGGCAACGAACAGGCCCGCTTTGGGGTCATCGACTGGAACAAGACCACCGAGCTGACCCGCGGTTTGCTCGCCAAAGTCGGCCTATCCGAATTGCCCAACACGAAGATTTCCAGCATTGGCGTCGGCAAGCAGCAGCTCGTCGAGATCGCCAAGGCCCTTTCCAAGCAGGTGAAACTGCTTATCCTCGACGAACCCACCGCCGCCCTCAACGACAACGACAGCGAGAACTTGCTCCAGCTTCTCCTGGAGCTCAAACGCCAGGGGATCACCTCCATCCTCATTTCGCATAAGCTCAACGAGACCGCAAAGGTGGCCGATTCGATCACCATCCTCCGGGACGGGAAGACCATCGAGACCCTCGACGTCAAGAAAGACTCGGTGACCGAAGACCGGATCATCAAGGGCATGGTCGGCCGCGACATGACCCACCGGTTCCCGGAAAGGACCCCCCAGATCGGCGAGGTCATGTTCGAGGTGAAGAACTGGAACGTGTTCCATCCCGAGTACGAGGGACGCCAGATCATTTTTGATGCCAACCTCAACGTGCGGAAGGGAGAAGTTGTGGGACTCGCGGGCCTCATGGGGGCCGGACGCACCGAGTTCGCCATGAGCGTCTTTGGCCGCGCCTATGGGAAGCACATCACGGGCACCATCATCAAGAACGGCAAGGAGCTCAAGCTCCATAACGTGGCTCAGGCCATCGATGCCGGCATTGCCTACTCCACGGAAGACCGCAAGCAGCTGGGGCTCATCCTCATTGACGATATCCAGCACAACACGACCCTGGCGGCGCTCCGGAAGGTCTCGAACGGCGTGGTGGTGAACGAGAACCAGGAGATCATCGAGGCCGAACAACTTCGCAAATCGATGAATACCAAGTGCTCCAGCCTGAAGCAGAAGACGGTGAACCTTTCGGTGGGAAACCAGCAGAAGGTCGTCCTCAGCAAGTGGATCTTCTCGGGTCCGGACCTGCTCATCCTCGACGAACCGACGCGAGGCATCGACGTCGGCGCCAAGTACGAGATCTACACCATCATCAATCGCCTGGCCTCCGAAGGAAAGAGCGTCCTGCTCATTTCGTCGGAGTTGCCCGAAATCTTAGGCCTCTGTGACAGGATCTATGTGGTCAGTGAAGGTCGGTTCACCGGACAGTTGAGCCGCGCCGAAGCCACCCAGGAAAAAGTCATGAAACTCATGCTGCAAGGAAAAGGAAACTGACCATGGAAACCATCGCTCGCCTGTTCCGCGACAACATCCGACAGTACGGGATGGTATTGGCCCTCCTGCTGATCGGAGGCTTCTTTCAGATCATGACCGGAGGAATCCTCCTCAATCCGCTCAACGTGACCAACCTGGTCCTCCAGAACTCCTACATTCTCATCCTGGCCATCGGCATGCTGCTGGTCATCGTCGCCTTCCAGATCGACCTCTCCGTGGGGTCCATCGCGGCCTTCATCGGCGCCCTCTCGGGGGTGATGATGGTCACCCTGGCCCTGCCGTTCTGGCTGTCGATGATCGTCATTCTGATCTTTGGCGCCATCCTCGGCTCGTGGCAGGCCTACTGGATCGCCTACGTGCGCATCCCGGCCTTCATCGTGACCCTCGCCGGTCAGCTCCTCTTCCGGGGACTCACCTACGTGACCCTCCAGGGTCAGTCCATTGGTCCGTTCCCCGCCGAGTTTCAGCTGATCTCTTCGGGCTTCCTCCCCGACTTCTTCGGCGGCCAGGGCATCCACATCACCACCGTTCTTCTGGGCATCGTGGCCTCCATCGCCATCATCTGGAGCGAGTTCTCCAAGCGCGCCGCCCTGAAGAAGTACGGCTTCGAAAGGCTGTCGATGACCCTGACTATCCTGAAGCTGATCGTGCTGGTGGGCTCCCTGAACGCGTTTACCCTGGTTCTGGCGGCGTACAAGGGCATTCCCAACGTCCTCATCCTTCTGACCGCCCTCATCCTCGTGTACACCTTCATCGCGAACAAGACCATCGCCGGTCGCCATATCTACGCCCTCGGCGGCAACGAGAAAGCCGCCGGACTCTCGGGTGTGAAGACCAAGAAGGTTCTGTTCTGGGTGTTCGTGAACATGGGCGTGCTGTCGGCCCTGTCGGGCATGGTCTTCGCCGCGCGGCTCAACGCCGCCACCCCCAAGGCGGGTGTGGGCTTCGAGCTCGACGCCATCGCCGCGTGTTTCATCGGCGGCGCGTCGGTGTCCGGCGGTATCGGAACCATCTTTGGCGCCATGGTCGGCGCCATGGTCATGGGCGTGCTCAACAACGGCATGTCCCTGATGGGCGTCGGTATCGACTGGCAGCAGGCCATCAAGGGCCTCGTCCTTCTCTTCGCGGTCGCCTTCGACGTGTTCTCCAAGTCGAAGGGCTGATCCTCTCTCCTCGCTCCCAGCCCCCGGTGCCCCACGGTGCCGGGGGTTTTTCTATTCCAGGCGGACCAGGACTCGGCCGCCGGGACCCTGGAGCACCGTGGAGGTGCCCCGATGCTGGCCCAGAAGGCTTCCGATGAGCTTGTACCCCAGGGATTTGGTGTTGTCTGGCCGGGCCCCGCTGAAGCCGGGACCATCATCCTCCACGAGGATGAAGACCGTCGTCCCCTTGGTGGTTAGCTCCACATTCAACCGGCCGCCCCCCCGGGGCAGGAGGGCGTGTTTGAGGGCGTTGTTGATGAGCTAGGTGACGACGATGCCCACATCGAGGCAGAGTTTCACGGGCTTCTCCACGGCCTCGACCTTGACCGACACCTTCACAGCGTCTTCGTCACCGACCTCGGTGGGGACGAGCAGATGGACTAACGACTCAATGTAGTCCCCCAGATCAAGGGTCTCGGACTCCACCTTGCGATAGAGTTTGTCGTGGACGAGGGCCATGGATAGGAGCCTCGACCGGAGGGTAGCCAGAGCCTCCCGGGCCTCGGGGGTCCGGAGCCTT
>JAHFSN010000429.1 GCA_023265735.1 Spirochaetaceae bacterium
ACCACTTCGTCGGCCTCGAACCCCCGGGGCGTCCGGCGCTCCACGGCGTGGTCGTGGGTGAACTGAAGGCAGGCCACGTTTCCCTGGCGGTTGTACGAGAGCTTTCCGCCCATCCGCCGGGCCAACCGGATACCGCGACCGGCGAGCTCGTCGATCTGGTGGGACTTCATGCGCTGCCGGTAGGCCTCGACGTCGAACCCCGGGCCCTGGTCGCGGACGAAGAACTTGGTCCCCGAGGCCTGGATCTCCCATTCCAGGGTCACCTTTTTGTGGACCAGGCTGGGATCGGCGTCGAGCTTGGCCTGGATGAGGTCGCTGATATTGCCCCCCTGGGCCAGGAAGGCGGCCTTTTCGGCGGCGGTGACCCCGCAGTGCCCGTGCTCGATGCCGTTCTGGACCAGTTCGGCCAGGGCGATTTGAACGTCGCGTTTCTTCTGGACGGGCAGGTAACCCCGGTGGACGAGGCTCTGGGCCGCGAGGCCCGTGTACACGGAAACCACCGAGGGGTCGTTGTCGATGTTGAACGATCCGGTGGTCTTGGCTCCGTCCTTTTGACCCAGCTGAAGGTGGACGAGGATCTGCCGGTTGGCGTCGAGGATGCGCAGGTACTTGAGCAGGTGGTCGGCCACCGAGCTAACGGGCAGAACGCTCACGAGGTTGATGTTCTTCAGATTCTCGTTGACCTGAACCTCGGTGGCGACCTTGGGGTCAAAGAGCGCCACGATGCCGAAATTGTGCATCCACGAGTCGCTCTGGAGGCTCTCGATGAGCGGGAGAGGGTCGAGGGAAGGGTCGGTGGCGTTCCAGAGGACGATCTCGGGGAGGTCGAACGAAAGTACCTCCAGGGCCTGGTCGACGGTCCGAGCCGGGCTGAGCACAAACGCATGCCTGTCGTCGGGGGCCAGGGCCCTCTCGATCAGGGCAAAGATCTCGGGCTGGGAATTCAGGACGGCGACGAGACTCATCGATACCTCCGGGACGCGAAAGGGGCGGTTGCCTTTTTTTCCAAAATCATTAGAATGCCCGTTCTATTGGAGCACCATGAAGACCCAACTGATCCCCACCGAGCAAGTCAAGGAAGCCGCCGCGTTCATCAAAAAGGGCGGCTTGGTTGTCTTTCCCACCGAGACAGTCTACGGTCTGGGAGCCAGCGCTTTCAACCCCGTCGCCTGCGCCCGAATATACACCGCCAAGGGCCGGCCTTCCGACAACCCCCTGATTGTTCACGTGTCCAACGAGGCCCAATTCTCCGAGGTGACGGGTCTTCTTCCGCCCGAAGCCGTGGCCCTCAAGAAGGCGTTTTGGCCCGGGCCTTTGTCCCTCGTCGTCCCCAAGAATGAGAATCTGCCCGAGATCGTGACCGCCGGCCTGCCCACGGTGGCCGTCCGGTGGCCCCAAAGCCCCGTGGCCCAGGCTTTCCTCGAGTCCTGCGGAGTGCCCGTGGCGGCCCCCTCGGCCAACGTGAGCGGGGCCCCCAGCCCCACCACCTTCGAAATGGTCAAGGGCGCCATGCTGGGCCGGGTCGACGCCATCCTGGCCGGCGAAGACTGTGCCGAGGGTCTGGAGTCGACCATCGTCGGTTTCGTCGAGGGACGGGCGAAGATCCTTCGTCCCGGAAGCATCACCCCCGAGCAGATTTCTGCCGTCCTGGGCTGCACCCCCGCCGACTTGGTGTATCAGCCCCCCACCGAGGGACGCCCCGTCTCCCCGGGCCTGAAGTACACCCACTACAAGCCCGACGCCACGGTCAAGTTGTTCCGGTCCTTTTCCGAAATCAAGCTGGAGGAAGTCCACGACCACAAGGTCGGGCTCCTGCTCCGGGGCGACGCGCCGACGGTTCCCGAAGGCTGGGAAGTTCTGGTTTTCGACGACTGGAAAACCTACGGCAAGTCGCTGTATTCCTCGTTCTTCGACCTCGACCGGGTCGGCTGCACCCTCATCCTGGCCCAGCTCCCCGAGGAGACAGGGATCGGCCTCGCCATCGCCAACCGGTTAAAAAAAGCCGCCGGAGTCTAGACTTTAGCTAGGGCTTGGATCTCGGCTCAAGCCGCCGGCGCGTCTTGAGCCTGGGAGTTTTGGGGCAGGCCCCAAAACTCCAGGACTTGGCCGTAGGCCAACGTCCACGACTTTGCCAGAAGACCGATCTCCGGCGCCTCGTTCTACACGGGCTTCGCTTCGCTGGCCGCCTGATCGGTATTCCTTCCACTGTTTGGCTCGGCTTTGGGTTGGATCTGGTCTTGTCAGGCAGGCGGGAGCGAAAGCTCCCGTTCTTCCCACCCAGGAGAGTGGGGGCCATCGGTACGAGTGGCTGGAATGGGGCGCCGACGGAAAAAGGCCTGAGCGATCCCGACGGATGGGCTGGCACCCAACCGTCTTGGAGTTTTGTGGAACAAAACTCCAGGCGTAAGACGCGAAGCGGCGTCGCCACGAAGCGGGGCCCCATTCCGGAGCATGGGGACTTTCGGGATACCTCGCGGGAGGACCGTGACGAACCACCGAGTTTTTTGTATTCTCGTCCAGAGGTGAATCACTGTGGTCCCTATTCCCCGTGTCTACGTTGCTGGATCGTGTAACATCAGTCGAGAGGAGGAAGGGCTTCGGCTGGCCGCCGGATGGATGGGTCTGGGTCTGACCCTGGTGGCGGGGCTCTCCTTCGTGGCCCTTCACGTCGCCCCCCTGATCCGCCTCGTGATTTTCTTCCCCGCCCTGTTCAGCGCCGTCGGCTTTCTCCAGGCGACCCAGCACTTTTGCGTCAACTATGGGCTCAAGGGTGTATTCAACCTTTCCAAGGATGTGGGTCTCACGGCCCCGGTCACCGACCCGGCGGCGGTCCAAAAGGACAAGCTGAAGTCCTGGCGGATCCTGGGTATCGCGTCGCTCATCGCGGCGGCGGTGGCCTTCCTCCTCGTCCTCGCTCCCTAACCGACGGGTCCTGGAGACCCTACGAGG
>JAHFSN010000430.1 GCA_023265735.1 Spirochaetaceae bacterium
GAAGACGGGGTTCCGGGGGGCCACGGTGGAGTGGAGTCCGGCTTCGTGGGCGTCCCTCTCCGGGGCCCTCTCCACCGACGGCAACAACCCCAGTTCCCCGGTGACGGCCCAGCAGCTGTCGGTGCTGTTGGACAAGCTGCAGCTCACCGGGTCACTGGTGGCCGCCCGGGACACCACCTTCAACCCCGGCGTGGGGGTCAGCTACGACCTGTACGGCGTCATCCTCACCGCCGAGGGGGCGGCCGAGTTCCTCCCCCAGGGCGTCCGACCCCAGGGGACCACCTGGAAGGCCCCGGCTCCTTGGTCGTCCCCCGCCCTTTCGGGAAGCCTCGGGGCCCGCTGGACGGTGACCCTGGGCGACTTGGACTACACGGTGTCGGGGGAGTACCTCCACTGGGGCCGAGGGTTCACCAACGACGAGATCGACGCCTGGAAGCCCGTGGCCGCCAGCATGGGTCAGCAGGCCCTGGCTGGCCAAGCGGCCCGACAGGCGACCCACGGCATCCGAGACCAGGAGAACGCCTTCTTCCGGTTCTCGATGGTCTCGGGCAGCACCTATTCGCTGACCGCCTTTGCCGCCGTCGACCTGCAGGACTCCAGCGTTCTGACCCAGCAGGCGGCCACCTGGGCCCCCTGGGACAACCTTGACTTCAACCTGACCTTCCTGTCGGCCTGGGGCGGCAGCCAGAAGGCCTGGCAGTACGTCGACAATTCGCAAGACCGTTACCAGGTGTCCTTCGCGACCACCTACCATTTCTAGGAGACGACTATGGCCGAGACCATCATTTCTGTCCGTGATGTCAAGAAGGAGTACGAGCTGGGGAAGACTCTGATCCCGGCGCTCAAGGGCGTCAGTTTCGACATCGAGGAGGGGGAGTTCCTCTCCATCGTGGGCCCCTCGGGGTGCGGAAAGTCCACCCTGCTGAACATCATTGGGTGCATCGACAAGGCGACGTCGGGGACGGTCACGTTCCAAGGCACCGACCTGGCCACCCTGAACGACGACCAGGAGGCCAACATCCGGCTGAACAAGATCGGGTTCATCTTCCAGAGCTTCAACCTGGTGGCCGTCCTCGACGTGAGGGAGAACATTGAGTTCCCCATGCTCATGAACAAGGTGCCCAAGGCCGAGCGCCGCAAGGAGGTCGACCGGCTGGTGGAGCTGGTGGGCCTGGAGGCCTACGCCGGACACAAACCCGACGAGCTGTCGGGGGGACAACGGCAGCGGGTGGCCATCGCCCGGGCCCTGGTCAACCGGCCGCGGCTCGTGATCGCCGACGAACCCACCGCCAACCTCGACAGCGACACGTCGGTGAAGATCATGGAGGTGATGAAGGGCCTCAACGACCACGAGAAGGTGAGCTTCATCTTCAGCACCCATAATGAGTTGATTGAGAAGTACGCCAAACGCGTCATCCGCCTGAAAGACGGCCTGATCGTGGGAGACCACTAGGATGTTCGCCAAGATTGCCTTGCTGAACATCATCAAACACGCCAAGCGCTCGGTGGTCGTGTTCGTGGCCGTGGCCATCGCCGTCCTCGTTCTATCGCTCATTGGCGGAGTGGTTCGGGGACTTACCGATACCGTCCTCTCGTCCATCATCCCGACGGCGGGGCACCTGGTGATCTCCGACGCGGCCTCGAAGGACGCCGCCAATCCCCTCGACCTCAAGTACCTCATTCCCGACGCCGACGCCTCCCTGGCCGCCCTCCACGACGACCGAATCACCGTGGCCGAGAGCGTCATGACCTTTGGGGCCCTCCTCGTCCAGCCCGTCCCCCCCGACAGCAAGGAAGAAGCCAAGAACCTGGGGATGATGGGTCAAGGGGTGAAACCCGACACCAAGTTCTTGGCCAACATCCGGGCCGGAATCACGGCCGGGGCCTTTCTCCCCGGGGGCCAAGGCATCGTGATCTCGAACCGAGCCGCCAAGCTCCTGGGCGTGAAAATGGGCGGATCGGTCATGGTCCTGACCCAGGACAGGGGCAACAACCCCTGGTACCAGGAACTGCCCATCACCGGAATGTTCGACTCGGGGAGCGAACAGGTGGACCTCACCACCTTCGTGGTCAGCCAGGCCACGGCCCGCACCCTGGTCGACGGCGAGGGCATGAGCCGGGAATTCCGGTTCCTCATCAAGGACCAGGATACGGCGCCCGCCGTGGCCGCCTCTCTGAGAACGCAGCTCGACGCCCTGGGGGATGCCGGCAAACGGCTTCGGGTCGAGCCCTGGGAGGTGACCTTCTCGTCGCTCCTCACCATCCTTCAGTTCCTCAATATCCTCACGTTCATCATCCGCGGGTTCTTCGTGATCGTGGCTGGCGCCGTCATCACCAACAGCATCCTGATGACGGTCTTCGAGCGCACCCGGGAGTACGGCACCCTGCGGGCCATCGGCATGAAGACCAGGCAGCTGCGGGCCATGATCCTCACCGAGGGACTCCTCCTGGGCGCCCTGGGGGCCCTGGCGGGCCTCGTCCTGGGTATCCCTTCGGTCCTGCTGCTTTCGCAGTACGGGCTCGACGTGGGCAACGCCACCGAGTCCCTGGGGTTTGCCAGCCGCATCTATCCGGCCCTGGCGTGGTTCGACGTGGCCTTCAACTTCCTCTTCGGCGCCCTCATCGCCGTGTTCGCGAGCCTCTACGCCTCGCGAGTCTCATCCCGTCTGACGGTCAGCGAAGCGCTGACCCACCTCTAGGAGCCTGGTATGGAATTGCTGGCAATTGCCCTGCGAAACGTGTTCCGCAATCCGCGGCGGACCATCCTCAACATGGTGGCCATCGGCCTGGGCGTCATGATCATCCTGACGATGAAGGGCTGGGTGGCCGGGTTCGGCACCTCGGCCTACCAGACCACCATCGACCTCGACACGGCCCACGTCCAGGTTCTCCACCAGGATTACCAGGACGAGGCCCGGCGGCTGCCCCTCGACCTGAGGATCAAGGAC
>JAHFSN010000032.1 GCA_023265735.1 Spirochaetaceae bacterium
GGCCTGGAAGGGCGGCTGGGTCGGGGGGCTTCGGTCCGCGGGAGTGGGCCATCTCGTGGCCACGACCCTTCTCCTCGTTGTCTTCTGGTGGAACCTCGGCGCCCCCGAGCAGCCCGCCGTCTTCGAGGCCGCCGGGATGCT
Organism: Spirochaetaceae bacterium; assembly: GCA_023265735.1. Classification (GTDB taxonomy): domain Bacteria; phylum Spirochaetota; class Spirochaetia; order JABEVK01; family JABEVK01; genus JAIFLN01. Next base: position 142 of record JAHFSN010000032.1, read on the forward strand.
CGATAGTTACAAGGCGTCCCGTGACGTGTTCTTTCTCCATTGGATCGTCGATGCCTACCTCGGGTCGGTCCTGCCCCGGACCCTGGTGGCCGTGGGACTCGGCTGGGGGCTTGGTGCGGGCCTCACCTGGGCAAAGAAGCGGTTCCGCTGGACGTGAAAACCTAGCGCGCCAGTGCCGGCACAGCCTTCTCGAACTCGTCCTGAAGCCACGGACTCTTGGCGAGTTCGGCCTCCAGTTCGGCGCGGAGGCCCGGGTTCCACAGGCCGCTTGTTACGGGGTTGGGTGTCCCCTTCTTCCGGTCATCGGACGCCAGTTTCTCGAACTTCGCCAAGGAACCGAGGGCCAGAAGCGTCAATCCGAAATCGACAACCCGGGGTTCCGATTGGTTGCCCACGTGGTAGGTGGCCCATCGGCGGAAGATGTCTTGGTCCGAAGTTCGAAACCCGAAGAACGCCGAAGCCTTGCGAGAACCGTGAAGGGTGAGGAGGTTGGATAAGGAAAACCTGTCGGCATCCTCGCTCCCCGCGAGGTACGGAATGGCCGCGACCAACCGTGCCTCCGGGTCGCTGACGTACGCGTCGGACGCGTCTCCGATCACGTCGCTGAGAGCGGAGAGAACTCCCTTCCAATCCTCTTCGGTGAAACGGGCCACCTTGTCCTCCGGTATTGAGGAGGAATTTTAAGGGGGAAAAGAAGATTCGGCAATCGATTTCTTACTAATGAGCTGGGCTATTGTTTCGTCTTCCGGTTTCGAAGCCCCTGGAAGAACCCCCAAACGGCGGGGAGGGCCGGTACCGCCACCAGGGCCAGGACCATCAGCGTGAAGTTCTCCTGCACCCAGGGAAGGTTGCCGAACAGGAAGCCCGCCAGTACGAAGACGAGGGTCCAGGCTATCCCCCCCACGGCATTGTAGGCACTGAACTTCCCCAGTCCCATCTTTCCGACCCCGGCGAGGAAGGGGGTGATGGTGCGAATGATGGGAAGAAACCGGCTCAGGGTGACGGCCCAGCCGCCCCAGCGCTCGAAAAATCTGTGGGTTTGCTCCAGATGTTCCGGTCGAATCCAGGGGCGTTTTCCTGGCCGAGGCTTGAGGAGGAGGTCTCCGAACTTCGACCCGATGAACCAGTTGAGGGTGTTTCCCGTCAGGGCCGCGACTCCGAAGAGGAGAAGGAACAGCCAGACGGGTTCCCCCTGGGTCGCGGCGAAGGCGCCACAGGCGAACAGGAGGGAATCGCCGGGAAGGAAGGGGGCCACCACCAAGCCCGTTTCGGCGAAGACGATCAGGAAGACCAGGGCCCAGGCCACCCAGCCCCATTCGCGGAAGATGACAGCAATGCTCCTGTCGAGGTGGAGGACGAGGTCGATGAGGTTCGTCATGGTCCCCATTGGAGGGGAAACGGTGCCCCTAGGTCAAGCGGAACGGGGATCACTCGTCGGAAGCACCGGCCTGGATGAGGCGTTCGGCGGCTTCCCTGTGTTGGGCCGCCCGGGCCAGTTTCAGCGGGGTCAGACCTCTTGAGGTCGGCAGTGAAATGAGCCGCAACTTGGTCGGTTCAGACAAGCTGGCCAGCACCGCCTCCAATTTGTCGGGACTATACCGGGCGGCCATCGACACGGCGCTCCAGCCTTCTGCCGTCGTCGCCTCGGCCGTCTGCGGCGCCGAGGCCAACAGGCGGTCAACCACATCGCCGTCGCCGTAGCGCAGGGCCACCAGCAGCGGTGTCCAACCTGCTTTGGTTCTTACCGCAGCCGAGGCGCCGGCGGTCAAGAGAGGTCCGTAGCCGCTCCCCGCCCTCAGGGCCAGCATCAGGGCCGTGGTCCCGTCGTTGGTGGGCTGGTCGAGGCGTCCCCGGAAGAGGGGCACGAGCTGGGGAATCATTTCCGGGCACCAGAGGGCCGCGCAATGGAGGGCCGTCCAACCTTGGTTGGTGGCCAGGGGAGCGAGGGGCTGCGTGTGGAGGATTTGGGTCGCCAGATCACTACTGCCGCGCTCCAGGGCCAGTTCCAGAGCTCCCCATCCCTGATGGTCGCGCACCGATAGATCGGTGCCTTTTTCGATCAAGGCCCTGGCCACATTGAGTTGGCCTCGGGAAATCGCCTCAAGGAGCAAGGTCTGTCCCGACGAGTCCGTCCATGAAAGGCTCTCCGGCGTCAACAGGTCGAGGGCCAGCGCGTCGAGGTCGGCCGCCAGGGCTTGAGAAACCAGGACGGGGTCATGGCCGGGAACCCTGGCGAGCAGCGTTCGAGCCAAGGCCTCGTCGTGATTCCGGATGGCCAGAGTCACGGGCGAAGGGTCGCCGATGGGTTTGGCCCCGGCCTCGAGCAGATCGGCGACGAAGCTCGAAGACCCTGCGCTAACCGCCTGCTGGAGGGCGGTTTGACCCCCTGGTCCCGGGGCGTCAAGGTCGGACCCATCCACGAGGAAGCTCCGAAAGAGGTCCTCGTCCTTCCATCTGATGGCCTGAAAGAGGCTGGCCCCCTGGCGCCTCGTGACGCTGGCCAAGGGTGCTGAGCCCCGGCCCCAGGCCCGTTCCACCTCCGCCGGCGTGAGCTCGGTGCTTTGGAGAATGGCGTGCATGCGGTCTGTCGATTCGGTCGACCGCGTACCAGCGAGGGTGAGGCTGGCGATCCACAGGAACTTGGGCTCCTTCCCGGCTGCCCCGGGTCCCAGCAGCACGTCGGAGATCGAGGTCTTGTTGTTGGCCACGGACGGGGGACCCGTGAGCCCGCCGGCTCTTCCCCATAGGAATTTCCAACTGGTCCGTTCATTGGCATCGTCTCCCTGAGGCGCCATGATCCGGAAGACCGAGGCAAGTTCTTTGTAGTCCGGCTCGGGGTAGTACGCGATGGCGCCGGCGTCCCAGCGGGGACCCTCGGCCGAAGGGTAGTAGCCCCATTCCATGAGGAGGGTGGCCGACGGCTGGACGGTCAAAACTTGATTGCCAAACGCCAGGTCGACCGCCGCCGTTTGCAAGTCGAATCGGGTGCCGGATTTCCAGTACAAACTGACGGAGCCCATGGCCTCCGGGACCAGCTCTGGGTCGGACAGAAACGCCGACCAAGCCTCCAAAGAGCCGCTGTAGGAAGGGTAGGCGTAATCAATAATCGACTCAAAGTCGATTTCCGCCGAGGGAACGTCCCCTCGGGACCCGGTCTGCATCAGGCCGAACCCTCCGGAAGGTGACGGCAGCCAAAGGACTTGCATGCTGGTATTGACCCGGGGCTCATCCCAACGGAACAGGAACCAGATCCGTCCAAATCGATCCTTCAGAGTGCGACTATCGGAAGGGTCGCCCAGGGAAACGATCCGGATCGGTTGGCCTCCCACGTTTCGATGGAAGTCCACGCCCTCCAACAGAAGATCGAGGAGCTGTCGGGGGCGCTTCACGATGCTGGACGCGTCCTTCTGGTGGGGCAGAACAAGGGTCACCGCCATGTCTCCCAGCAAAGGGGCCTCCAAGACCGTTCCGCCGGTGACCTGGGCCGATTGGGGTGCGGGGGGGGCCTCCACCGACCACGAGCCGTTCGGATGCTGAGTCAGGAACGACAGCTGGTCCCTGTTGCGCAGGTACCCCCATTGGGTCTCGGGCCACGGCGTCTGGTCACGGATGCGTTGGCTGGCGGCCCTCTGGTCGGCAGTGAGTTGGGCGACGATCCTGGACCGAAGTTCGGCGGGCGCCAGGGGCAGAGGCCACGTGGCGTGACTCTCGTAGGGTAGCACCATGGAGAGGAGGGGAACCCGCGCGAGGTTCTGGGTGTCGAGTCGGGCCACGGTAGAAAGATCCAGTTCTGTCACAGGAAGAGCGTAGTTCAGGTTCTCATTGGCGGACTTTGCCAAGACCATCCCCAGGACCCTGGCCTGTTCGTCCAACAGGGGACCTCCGCTGTTCCCCGGGGACGCGGGGGCCGAGAACCTCAGGTAGGACCACGACCCTTTCCATTCCTCCCAAGTTCTAGACGTCAGCAGACCATCGCGAACGGCCACTCCCGAGCCCAAGGCGTTCCCTACAGTGAAGACACGGATGTTGAGGGCGCCTTTGGTTTGGAGCTGGAGTCCGGGGGCCGACAGAGTGGGAACCTCAAACGCCGCAAAGTCCCTCCACGAAGAGAACGCGGTAATGCGGCCCAGGGGGTACGTCCGGCCTTGGGCGTCCCGCAGATAATAGTCCTTCTGCGAAGTGGGCCGGTCGAGGCCCAGAACGTGCGCTGCTGTGACGAACACCCCGTGGGGAAGGGCAAATGCCGTTCCCACCGACCAGAGATTGGATTGCCTCTCTTGGTAGGGCAAGAGTTCGAGGGGCAGAGGTGAGGCGAACCGCACACTCCCTTCGTCGGCCCTTTGGACAACAACCTCAAAAACGTTGGCGTTGACCGCTGCCAGAAAGGCGGGCGACGGACTGGTCGATGCGGCAACGAACGAGGTCGCCATCACCAATAGCATGCAGAAAATTCCTCGTCGCATCATGGCGCTCCCCGGGAACCGGTAAGACCTTCTGGGGAGAACTCTGTGCTCGCCGCCGATGGCGGCGCCCAGGGGGCCTGGCTCCAGTCACCGCCGGGGGACAGCAATCGTTCCAGCTGACGGTGGCCCTCAAGATACAGCGCTTGGGCTTGGGCTTCCCCGCCCCAGAACATTCTCCCGATCAAGTAGTGCTCGCCGAGTTCCCGCCAAGAATGGTAATGGTCTCGAATCTGATCGCCGGCCCAGGTGAGCCAGCTTCGCGCCTCGGCCTCGTCGAGGTAGCCTAAGAAGTAGCCGGTCCGGGCGAGAAAAACCACCCGGCAGAGGTCCCAGGCCAGGATGCCCCGGTCGGCGACCAGGGGTGAAAATTGCCGGGCAAAGCGGATATCCGCCGCGGTCAAGGCCGCCTCCTTGTCCCGGGCCGCCAGTTCGTCGTCATTGCCGGCTTCCTTTGCCAGTTCCTGTGCCTTTTGGAATTTCTTCCGATGACCGAAGTCCCTCAGCCTCTCCAGGTTCCGGATCAACGAGGCTCGGTCGACAATGCTCCAGCTGCCGCGCAACGAAGCGTCGGCCCGCTCTCGGTTGAGCTTGGTGTTCGTGAGCGGACTGAGGACCTGAAAGCTATGCCCGTTGAGGGCCCCCAGGGGTCCCTCAAGGCGAATTTCCCATTGGAAATCGGCATCGTGGGACTCCGACCACGGGGACGGCGAGGTTGATACGGCGCTCGCGACCGGCGGGTTGGCTAAAAGCAGCTCTCCCGAGGCTGGCGGGTATCGATACGAAGCCGACCTTTGCCGATAGAGCGATGGGGCCCGAAGCAGGTTGGTTTCGGGATCGACCCCCACGCTGGTGAAGACCGCCACGGCGGCTACCGGTTTACCACTCAACTTCTTGAGGAGTTCGTGGGGAACCCGGACTTTGTTCGTCCGCCCATCCCGAAACAGCCCTTGTCCGTCGTTGACCCAGGACCAAGGCGCGGCGCCCTCCGTGGTCTTCAGGGCAGGGGACTGCGCACTCAACTGGCCCGAGGCATCGTACATCATGATCTGCCCATCGTCGATCAAAGGATCGAGCAGTCGGAACTCCATTTCGACGTCGTCGCCCAGCTGGCGCAGGGCAGTGACTTGTGCGGGGGAGGGGATGATTCGATGGTAGGGAGTGATCAAACCCGGGAAGTCCTTGTTGACCAGAAACCGCGTGGGAGCCTCCTGGGGCCGAGGATTCTGCGGAGGGGGGATGGCAAACCATTTGGTCTGGGTTCGCCCGTCGGCAAACTGGACGCGGGCGACGAGATCGGTGGGCACCAGGGTCTGACCGCTCCCCGGGTCGCCGGGGATGCCGAAGTGGCCGAAACCGCCAATGTACCCTTGGTCCAGGTTCGCGTATTTTTTCTTGTCGATCGTCCAGCCAACTCCGGAGGCCGTCTCGATACGAACGGAGGTGATCTCATCGAAATGGCGCTTGAGATCGTCGATGTAAAGAAATAGATCGAGCTGGATGAGGTCGTTTTTAGCCGGCTCGCCCGAAACGAAGAAACCTTGATCCACAGTATTGACGACAACCGTCAATCCTAAAAGCGGCGGAACAGGCGGAGCCTCTTCAGCAGAGGCCACCAGAGCCAACAGGAGAAAGAGGGCGACCAAGGGCCTCGTGCGACAATGCATTGTGCTCAGCTTAGCGCAATGCGAAATGGCCAGCAAGTTGGACCTGGTCTCGAGAGAGGTCAAGTCTTGTTCTGCTTTACGAGCCGGGAAGGTCCATTCATACTAGGTCCATGAGTCTGAGGGGTCGTCTCCTTGCTTCGTTCGCACTGGTCCTGCTGATTCCCTTGGTCACCCTGGGCGTTTTGGCCCCCCTGGTTTACTCCCGGTCCTTCGAAAACGAAATCAACGGGCACACCCGGCAGATGATCGATCAGGTGAGCCGCCGCATCGACGATTTGGTCGCCGATCTCGACGCCTCCATGACCTACTTTCAGACCGGCCCCCGGGCCCAGGCGTTCTTTGGCGGTTCCAGCCCGCGCAGCTGGGACGGTCTGGCCGACGACCTGGAGCGGTTTCGGATGGCCCGCAATGACACCATCGCCGGCATCGCCCTGGTCTCCTCCGACGCCCGGTTCCTGGGCATCGGCCTCCATCCGGTGACACGGGCTCCCCTGACCAACGAGGCCTGGTACCAGCGGGCTGCCCAGGATCCCGGGCAGGTTCGGCTTTTCAGTCGGCCCATTGGGCGGAATTTGAGGTCCGACCTTGGTTTAGGGGCCGATGACGTCGTTTCCGTCGTGCGCGCCGTCCCCGACGGCCTCATCCTGTTTGACCTCAAGGTGGCCCAGATCGAGAGGATCTTTCGAGGACTGAGCCTGGGCCCTTCGGGGTTCCTCTTTATCGTCGACGCAGACGGCAACATCGTCTACTCTCCCGTCAATCCCCTGGTCTACCGCATCCTCCCCGCGTGGTTGCCCGGAGAAGCGGGCTTGGCCGTCCACCGGTTCGGAGATACCGATTACCAGCTCCAGTCCCGGTGGTCCCGGGCCACAGGCTGGCGAACCATTGGTGTGTTTTCCCTCCCCGAAGCCCTCCGGGAAGCCGAGACCCTCAGGCTCTACGCTCTGGTGTCCGGTCTGGCGGCCATGATCCTGGCGTTCTTCAGTTCGCTCCTTTTGACCAGCGGCTTCGTCCAGCCCATCCTCACGCTCCGCAGCCTCATGAAGAAGGCCGAGAACGGGGACCTGAACGTGCATTTCACCGACCAGACCAACGATGAAGTCGGGCAGCTGGGGGCGGGGTTCAACACCATGATCGAGGAGATTCGGCATCTGATCGAAGAGGTGGCCGAGGTGCAGCAGGCCAAACGTGAGGCCGAACTGAAGGTCCTCCAGGAACAGATCAAGCCGCACTTCCTCTACAACACCCTCGACACCATCCATTGGATGGCCCAGGAACACGGGGCACGGGACATCACCGCCGTGGTTTCGGCGCTGACCAAGCTGTTCCGTATCGGGTTGAGCCGCGGTCTTGAGAGCATTCGACTCGCCGAAGAGATCGAGCACGTCAAAAGCTATCTGTTCATCCAGAAGATTCGCTACGAGGAGAAGTTTGAATACGTCATCGCGGTGCCCGAGGAACTGGGGGAAGCGCGGGTGCTTCGGCTCATCCTCCAGCCCTTGGTGGAGAACGCCATCTACCACGGGCTCAAGCCCAAGCGCGGCTCCGGAACCATCACGGTTTCGGCCGCCCGGCACGACGATGTTCTGATCTTAGCCGTGGAGGACGACGGGGTGGGCGTCAGCGCCGAGCACCGGGAGCGCCTCAACGCGGCCCTCGTCCAGGGAACCCAGCCCGGGGAAGGGGCGGGCTACGGGGTGTTCAATGGCAACGAGCGGCTGCGCCTTTCGTTTGGCCACAACTACGGACTGCGGTTCGTCGAGAGGGCCGGCGGGGGGACCCGGGTGGAAGTTCGGCATCCTTGGATCGAAGAAAAGGGGGAAGACTATGCCGTGGAAAGTCCTGATCGCCGATGACGAACCGAAGATCCGCCGGGGCCTCACCCAGCTCCTGGCGGCCCACGCCCAGGAGTTCACGGTGGTCGGCGAGGCGGAGGACGGGGAGCGTGCCCTCGAAATGATTGCGGCCTGCAGCCCCGACCTGTTGCTGGTCGATATTCGCATGCCCTTCGTCGATGGCCTCGAGCTGATCGGCCGATTAGTGGCCGCCGAGGGCGAGAGCGACCTTCGGGTCATCGTGATTTCCGGTCACGACGAATTCGACTACGCCCGCCAGGCCCTTGGCCTGGGCGTCTTCGACTTTCTTCTCAAACCCGTAGACGAGGATGTGCTGGTGGGGACCCTCCGCCGGGCCGCGGCCGAACTGACCCGGGCCCGGGCCAAGGAAACCCAACTGGCCCGGGCCCGGGACCTGGCCGCCAAGAATCGGCCCGTTCTCATCGAGGGCTTCTTCCGGGAGGCCTTGGCCGGGGGCTTGTCCCCCGCCGACTGGGACGAAACCGCCGCCTTCCTGGGTTTGCGGTTCGAGGGAACACCCCAGCTCTGTCTGGTGGCCACCACCGAAACCCCCGGCCCCGCGGGCCGCCCCCTCTGGGCGGGGTTGGCGCTGCGTCGGGTGGCAGAGGAAGCCTTTGCGGGTTTTCCTAATCTCCTTCTCTCTTGGGACGACCCCGGCAGCCTCGCCATCCTGGCCGAAGAGGACCGGGAGGAGATCTGGGTCAAGGCCCTCGCCCAGCTGGAGTCCCGGGCCCGGGAAGTCCTGGGCCTCGTGATCTCCGTCGACCGGGTTCCGGTTCCCGGCTTCCCCGGCACCCTGGCGGCCGTCTGGGAGGATCTCGTCAGCGACCGCCGGGAACAATCGCCCCACGGCACCCTGGCCACCGTGGCCCTGAACGTCCTTGAGCGGCGCTTCAAGGAACCCGACCTCTCCCTCGACGACCTGGCCAACGAACTGCAGGTCAGCCCCGGCCACCTGAGCCGGGTCCTCAAGCAGGCCACGGGTGTTCCCTTTGTCGAGGCGCTGGCCAGGGTCCGGGTCCGTAAGGCCACCATCCTGTTGGCCGATCCCTCGGTGAAGATGTACGAGGTGGCCGAACGGGTGGGATACGCCAGTCAGCACTACTTCAGCCGGGCCTTCCGACGGGTCCTGGGCATCGCCCCCACGGAATACCGGAAAGGGGGCCGCTCATGACTCGGGGCCTTTCCCTGGGGGTCCTGGTGGCCGCCTTCGCCCTCGCGGCGTGTTCTCCTTCATCCGCTCCGGCCCCGGGGGCCGAGGTCAAGTTCCTCATCGGTGTCAGCCAGGCCAACACCACCGAACCCTGGCGGCTGTCGGTGATCGCCGACATTCAAAAGGAGGCCACCGCGTTTCCGGGTCTCAGGATCGTGGTCACCGACGCTTCCGACTCCGTCCGCAAGCAATCTCAGGACCTCAACCGCCTCCTAGGACTGGGGTGCGACCTGATCATCGTATCCCCGGCCGACGCCGCCGGTTTGAGACCTGCCGTCGACCTCGCGTACCGCAAGGTTCCGGTCATCGTCATCGATCGGGCCGTGGAGGGCTACAACTACTCGCTCTACCTGGGGCCCGACAACCGCCGCATTGGCCGGGACGCCGGCCGCTACGTGGCCTCACTTCTGGGCCGCCCGGGGGGGAAGGTGCTCGAAGTCCTCGGCCGTCACGATTCGCCGCCGTCGATCGACCGTAGCCTGGGGTTCCGGGAGGGCCTCGCCGACCGGCCCGATATCTCACTATGGAATCGTGTCGAGGCCGACTGGCTGCAGGACAAGGCCGAAGACGTTCTCACTCCCTTCTTCGCGGGAAAAGGCACGGTTGACGTGGTGTTCGCCCAGAACGACGCCATGGCCTACGGCGCCTGGCTGGCCGCCAAAAAGGCCGGCAAGGAACGGCTCCCCATCCTGGGCATCGACGGGCTCCCGGGCCCCGATGGCGGCTTAAGCCTCGTGCAGCAGGGTGTCCTCACGGCCACCTTCAACGTACCCACCGGGGGCCGCGAGGCCGTCGACTACGCCGTCGATATCCTCAAGCGCGTGGAGGGAATTCCCAAAAAGATCATTCTGAGGACTTCCATTGTCACCAAGGAAGTCCCTAACCTGCCTGAGTTTGCGACGCCTCCCACGGTGAAGTCGGGGGTACGCCCGCGGCTTGGTTTCGCTCAGGTGGGGGCCGAAAGCGTGTGGCGGCAGGCCAACACCGATTCCATCAAGGAGGCCGCCGCCAAGGCCGGTGTTGAGCTTCTGTTTGATCTCGGGAACCAGACCCAGGCCCACCAGATCGAGGCCATCCGGTCGTTCATCCGCCAGAGGGTCGACGCCATCGCCTTCTCGCCCATCGTGGAGACGGGTTGGGACGAGGTTCTGGGTGAGGCCCGGGCGGCCGGTATCCCCGTGATCCTCAGCGACCGCAAGCTGACCACCCCCGACCCGAGCCTTTGGCTCACCTACGTCGGTTCCGACTTCGAGGAGGAGGGACGAAGGGCCGCGTCGTGGATCATTGCCCGCTACCGACCCGAGACGGCCCGAAGCATCCTGGAGATCCGGGGCACCGAAGGGTCGTCTCCCCAGGTTGACCGGGGACGCGGATTTCGAGAGGTCCTCGCCCGGGACCCGAGGTTCACCATCGTGGCCTCCCTTGGCGGGGACTTCACCAGGGAAGGGGGACGGAAGGTGATGGAGGCCTACCTCAGGGCCCCGCACCCCCCCTTCCAGATCCTCTTTGCCCAC
>JAHFSN010000033.1 GCA_023265735.1 Spirochaetaceae bacterium
GGGAATGGGTCAGAAACACGTAGTCGGCGGGCAGCGGATGGGCCGGCAGGCGAAACGGGTCAATGTAGATCCGTTTTCCGGCGGCCGTGGTGATGAGCAGACCCGACTGCCCGAGCCAGACAACCCGGTCTGCCAAAAATCGACGTACCTCGTGAGCGTCCATGAAATTCTCCTTTCTTCGATCTCTCTTGGGGTCTCATCGCCTAGCCGTGGCGATTACTTTGGGAATGGTTTTGTCAAATCAGCAATCCTTCGACCAGCAGGCTCACGGCCAGCATCGAAATGGCCGACCGGTCCGCCTGAACCCGGAACAGCCGCATGGCCGCCGGATACGCCCCGGGGACCAGCGCCGTGGTGAGCATGGTGGAATTGATGGGATAGAGGATGGACCCCAGGGCTAGTGGCGCCCCGAAACGGAATCCAAACGGCGACGGCTGGAGGGATGGTTTTCTCACAGCTCGATCAGCCGTTCGAGGATCCTCGTGGCCGCAAAGAGGGTCTTCTGGTCCCGTTCGCCCAGGGTCGCCACGGCCTGGACCAGCCAAGCGAGTTTTTTTCCCTTGGCTTCGGTTCGGAAGGCGACTCCCTGTTCGGTCAGCTCAATGAGAATCTGGCGGCCATCCGTGGGGTGGGGTCTCCGGGCCACGAGCCCCAGTTCGAGGAGCTCGTTCAAGGTTGTCCCCATCGACTGAGGCCTTACCCCTTCGGCCCGGGCCAGGGCCGCCGAAGTCGCGGGTCCATCCTTGGCCAACCGGCCCAGGACCATGGTGTGACTCCACGACAGGTTGGGGGAAGCGGCCGCCCGTACCCGTCTCATCAAGACACCGACGACCGATGCCAACGCCATCATCTCTTGGTTGAGCACGTCTTCTTTCATTTCGTGAAAATACAAAACGATCAGTCTAACTGTCAAGTTAAACTGATATGTTTGTTGATTCGGCTTTTCGGACCTCCTCCCCCCGTCGAGGTTGCCAGGCGTCATCCCCTTTTTGAGGTGGGAGGGTCGGTCGAAGTCAGCTCGACGGTTCGAGGGGTTCTCCGAGGGAGAGCATGAGGCGGTTGGCCCACTGGAAGAACGCGGTGGAATGGATCAGGTCGGCGAGGGCCAGGTCGTCCAGGCCGAATTCGCGCAGCCGTTCCAGATGGGAAGCCTCGAGCCGGGGAGGGGTCTGGGTCAGGGCCTCGGCGGCGTCGAGGAGGGCCCGCCACCGGGGGTCCTGGTCTCCCTTCACTCCCTGGTCCAGGAGCTTTTGAACATCGCCTGAGCGCCCCGAGTGCTGGCTGGCAAACCGGGAATGGACCGAGGCGCACAGGACGCAGCCGTTGATCCGTGAGGCCGCGGTGGCGGCCAGCTCCCGTTCGGCCCGGGGAAGTCCTCCGTCGGCATTGTAGAAGATATCGTTGTCGGTCTTGGTCCGCTCCCGCAGGGTTTCGGGGTCCCGGGCGAGGAGGGCGAAGTAGGGGTTCTTGGCCCGGGCGGGGTCCACCAAGGCCTCCCTGTGGAGATCGGTGAACTCGGCCTCGGGCAGCGGAGGCAGCCACGGGGACCAGCTGACCTGGGACTGGGTAAACCCCTGGGGCGTCCGGCTCATCGGGCCACCTCCCCCAGAACCCTCAGCCCGGCGACGACCCGGAGCTGGAACGTCAAGAATGCCACCAGCTGCGACAGGGTGACCACGTCGGTCACCGACCAGCCGGCGTCGGTGAGGAGCTTCAGGGCGGCCTGGGAGCTTTCCCGGGGACGGAAGACCAGGAGGTGGGCGTGGTCGAGGGCGGCCGCCAGCTTTTCCCCCAGCTGGGGACGAAGGGCGTCGGCCACCCGGAACCGCAGGCCCTCCACGCTTTCGTGGGCGAGGTTCCCGTGGGTGTCGTAGCGTCCGTAGGGACCGTGGGTGGTCCCGGCCTGGACGGCCTGGTCGATGCCGGGGGCCCAGTCGCCGCCGCCTTCCCGCAGCAGTCCCGCCCAGTAGAACCCGGCCACCTCGTCGCCGCTCACTCCCGTGACAAAGAGGGCCACGGCGTACCGTTCTTTGAGGGGGACCGTCCCCAGCACCTGCGGCTCGAACAGGGCGTTCCAGCTCCCCTGGGCGTGGTCCCGGGTCACCGGCCGCCTTCGCCGCACCTGGTCCACGGGCGAACCCTGGGTCACCCCCACCAAACGATCGATCACGTCGGACATTGACATTCTCCCATACTTGATTGAGTAGATCATGTATTATAAAAGGGATGGTGGTCTAGCCACCGAGGAGAGGAAGGAATGGGGGAACCCCAAGGTTTGGAGGCACTCGAACGCCGTCTCAACGAAGACCTGGAACGTCTTTGCCTGCCGGCCGAGGATTGGCTGCGCCGTCCGGCCAACGCGCCCCTCGACGTGGCCGTCGTGGGGGCCGGGATGTCGGGCCTGGCGGCCGCCGCGGCCCTGCGGTTCGTGGGGGTCCACCGGGTCCGCCTGTTCGAGGCCAGCGTCCCCGGCCAGGAGGGCCCCTGGGTCACCCACGCCCGGATGGAGACCCTGCGGTCTCCCAAGACCCTGGTGGGCCCTGCGTTGGGCCAGCCGTCGCTGACCTTTAGGGCCTGGTACGAGGCCCAGTACGGGAAGGCGGGCTGGGTGGCCCTAGACCGGATTCCCCGGGTCCAATGGCAGGAGTACCTCAGTTGGTTCCGGAGGGTCCTCGACCTGCCGGTGACCCACCGGACCCGGATCGACAGAATCGACGCCGCCCAGGCGCCCGAGGGACCCTGGCTCCTGGAACTGGGGGCCACCACCGAAGGGGAGGTGCCGCAGACCGTCCGGGCCCGGCACGTGGTCCTGGCCACGGGGATGGACGCCCTGGGCCGCCCCGCCGTCCCGGCCGTGGCCCGCCAGGTTCCCCGGGACCGGTGGCAGCACAGCACCGAGGCCATCGACTTCGGCGCCCTCCGTGGCCGCCGGCTGGGGGTGGTGGGGGGCGGCGATTCGGCCCTCGACGCGGCGGCCACCGCCCTGGAGGCCGGGGCCGCCGAGGTGCTGGTGTTCGTCCGGGCCTCGGATTTCTCTAGGGTGAACCACTGGAAGGCCTTCACCCACCCCGGGCATTCCCATGGGTTCCTGACCCTTTCGCCCCAGGGAAAGGAGAAGCTGCTGAACTTCCTCAAGGCCCAGAAGACTCCCCCGGCCCAGGGAACCATGGCCCGGCTGGTTCGCTTCGACAATATTCGGATTCATTTCTACAGCCCGGTCTCGGCCCTGGCCACGTCTGCCGAAGGAACGGTAATCGTGACTCCCCACGACCGCTACGTGGTCGACCACGTGGTGTTTGCCACGGGCTACGCGGTGGACCTGGCGGCCCGGCCCGAACTGGCGGCCCTGGCCCCCCACGTCCGCTTCTGGGACGACCAGGTCTCCCCCGACCTGGAGCCGGACTTTTCCTTCCGAGAGAAGCACCCGGGCCGCTGGCCCGCCCTGGGCCAGGTCCACCTGTTCACGGGGGCCGCTCTGATGAGCCTGGGCAAGCTCACCGGAGACATCCCCGGCATCAGCCTGGGGGCCGAGCGCCTGGCCCGGGGCATCGCCTCCCGGCTCTACGCCGCCGACCTCGACGGCCAGCTTCAGCGGATCCGGGACTACCAGGAACCGGAGGTGCAGGGCCACGAGTGGCAGAAGATCCGGGTGGACCACTGAGGGGGCGTCTCGCGGAGCCGGTGGTGTACAAAAGGTCACGGAAATCGTGACTTTTTGTTGACCGGTAACTGGGGCTGGGGAGGTGGGAGGGAACCACTGGCTGGCTCACCTATTCTGGCCACACAGTGACCAGTTTCTTCTCGGGGTCGCTTGACTTCGTCCATTCCTCATGGTGCAATGTCCAAAATATCGGTCTTTTCTTAGGTCAATTTGGCCTCAGAATAAGGACAATAGTTGGATGAACATGACTGGCCCAACCTCTAGAAGACTCCATTTTTCCACAGGTAGAACCCAGTTCCAGAGCATGGTTGGTCCGAGACATCAATTCTCTTCCCCAGAAAACATTAGGACGAATCAGCGGAGGGGGAAACATCTGTGAAATTCTGGCTTGGTGTTACTGATTGGGACTGGTATAAGTTTTCGCGAGAGAGAAGACCTGACGATGTGAACTTCTGGCAACCCAGCGGAAAACAACAGGAGTTTCGCGCCATCGAAAAGGGCAGTCCGTTCTTGTTTAAGCTCAAGGCCCCGCACAATTCTATCGGAGGCTTGGGTTTCTATTCTACCCAAGCGTTTCTTCCAATTTCACTGGCGTGGGATGCATTTGGAGAAGGTAATGGATGTTCAAGCCTGAATGAGCTGAGGCAAAAGATTCAGAAGTACCGAGGACGATGGGGAACGGCGCCCGAGCCAAATCCAGTGATTGGTTGTCTGATTGTCACTAATCCAATCTTCTTCGCCAATGAGGATTGGATCCCTGTTCCCAGTGACTGGTCTGGACCCATCGTACAAGGAAAACGTTACGACGATGAAAGTCAGATTGGATCAAGGCTTTGGGACTTAGTGCAACAGAAACCGGAGAAGTATCGTTTCTTTGAGCAAGGGGTGGGATTGAGTGAGAGCCAGCTCCAAGTAGAGAATTCTGAGGACGCATCACCTCGTTACCGGGAGCGAGTTCTTTCAAGGGTGCGTCTCGGCCAGGGGGCTTTTCGGGTCATGATCACCGAAGCCTTCCAACGTAAGTGCGCCGTCACGGGTGAGCGTACCCTTCCTGTGCTTGAGGCTGCCCACATCAAACCTTTTTCGGAATCAGGTCCAAGCACGATTTCGAATGGGCTTCTACTTCGCTCGGATCTCCACAAACTGTATGACGCCGGATATCTCACTGTTACCCCGGAATATCGGCTGGAAGTCAGTCCCCGGCTGAGGGAAGATTTTGACAACGGAAAGATTTACTACGAAATGCATGGGAGGCCGCTTGTGGTCACGCCCAATTTGGAAAGGGATCGGCCCAACCGAGAACTTCTCCGCTGGCACAATGACAATGTCTACCAAACTTGATGGTTGGGTGGTGCGATGTCCCGACTCAGGACCCAATGAGACCGCTTCCGTCGGGATTTCTAGCTGTCTTGTCTGGAGTTTCGCCACCGGCGAAACTCCAAGACCCAAAAGAAAACCCCAGCCGAAGCTGGGGTTTTCTTTTGGGTCAGGCACCGAGCGGATTCGAACCGCTGAATGAAGCTTTTGCAGAGCTCTCCCTTACCACTTGGGTACGGCGCCGTAATCACGAGTTCGTCCTCGAACCTACTGCGGCGGCCCTGGCCTTCGCTTCGAACTCACTCGAATGCTCACGTACCTAGGGTACGCTCCGCTTCTCGCTTCGTTCGAATCTCGTCCAGGTCCGTCCTCGCTACGGTTGGAGGACGAACTCGCAAGTGCGGGTTCGGCTCCTCCGTCAGGTTTGAAGACGAAGGTGAATATACAAAATCTTCGGGTTCCTGTCCAGCGCGTTCAGCCATCGACTGCCACTCGCCACCCCGTCGACCTCCCCCCAGCCGGCAAGCGAAGCGAAGCCCACGGTGGAATGGTCAACAGAACCCCAAGTCGAGCGAAGCGAAGACACGAGTGGAACGGGCGACGGAGATCGGTCTTCTGGCTAAGTCGACGGAGCGCACGGAGCACAGGCGTGCTGTGTGCACGCCGAGCACCGCACGCGACCGAGACGACGCCAGAAGGCCGAGATCCTAGCCCTAGCTTAGTTCACGCTCTTTTGGACCTCGATGACGAAGGAACACAACTCCTCGAACGCAAGGCCGGTGAGGTCCAGGCCGTCTTGTATATCTTGTCGGCTAACCTGGGCGGCGAACGACGCCTGTTTGAGCTTCTTCTTCACCGAGCTGACCTCCATGCCCTGGTAGCCCTCGGGCCGGACCAGGCTCACGGCATGGACAAAGCCCGACAGCTCGTCGAAGGCGAAGATCATCTTGTCCAGATCGCTGACCGGAGTGACTACGAAGTGCTTCCAGCCGTGGGCGGCGATGCCGTGGATAAGGTCGGGGTCGTAGCGGCGCTCCTCCAGCCAGGGGATGATGACCTGGCCGTGCTTCTCGGGCCATTTGTCCCAGTCGGCGTCGTGGAGGAGGCCCGTCAGGTACCACAGCTCGGTCTGATCTGGGGGAAGGTTCAGGCGGTCCCGGGCCCAGGCTTCCAGGAGAGCCGCCACCTGGCGCATGTGGAGTTTCAGGCGTTCGTTGGTCACCCACTCGTCGAGGAGGGCCGAGGCTTCGGCGCGGGTGGGGAGCCGGCCGCGGTCCTCGGGGCGGCCGAAGACTTCGCGGCCCAGGTGCAGGGGTCCGGGTTCCATAGGGTTCTCCTTTTTCTCAGGATAGGTATTTTCGAGGGGCTGGCCAATAGACTATCTTGAAACCAAGGAGTCCCGCTTCATGTCTTTCACCGAGATCATCGTCACCGGTCATAAGAACCCTGACACCGACGCGGCCTGCTCGGCCGTCTGCTACGCCGACTACAAAGGGAAAGTGGATCCGGCTCATCTCTACCGCGGGGTGGTCTGCGGCGTCCTCAACCCCCAGACGCGGTTCGTCTTCGAAAAGGCGGGGCTCCCCCAGCCGGAACTCCTCAAGGACGTGTACCCCCGGGTCATCGACGTGGCCCGCAACGACGGCATCACCCTGGGCGAGGACGCCCCCATCTTCGACGCCATCCGAGAGATCGACGAGAATACCGTGAGCGTCATCCCCGTCTTCTCGTCCCAGCAGCGCTTCCTGGGCATCATCGGCATCCACGAAGTGGCTTCATACTTCGTGAAGACCAACATCGGGCAGAAGAAGCAGAACTACATCTTCCACGTCGACAACCTCGAAAAGGTCATTCCGGGCAAGATCTACCAGAAGGGACGCCAGAGGGAGGTCCGGGCGCCCATCATGATCGGCAGCCAGGACTTCGAGAAGACCATCGAGAGGATGGACTCCCTCACCGAGGCCAAGCCCGTGCTGGTGGTGGGCGACCGCAAGCGCATCCTCCAGCGGGCCATCGTCAACCAGTTCCCCATCATCGTCATCACCAACGTCACCCAGATGCCCGACATCGACGCCGACCTTTCGTCCTTTGAGGGAACCATTTACCTGTCGAGCGCCGATACGGCCGACACCATTCGCCTCTTGTGGCTGAGCGCCCCGGTGAAGCACATCATGAACCCCGACCCCCTGGTCCTCCAGCACGACCAGATCTTCGACGACGCCAAGAAGATCCTGCTGGGGTCCGACCTGCGCGGTCTGCCCGTCCTCAAGGACGGCGAGTTCGCCGGGGTGGTGACCCGGCGCAGCTTCATCGAGAAGCCCCGGCGCCAGATCATCATGATCGACCACAACGAGTCGGCCCAGAGCATCAGCGGCGCCCACGACGCCGAGGTGCGGGAGATCATCGACCACCACCGCCTGGCCGCCGAGAAGACCAACGCCCCCATCTACGTGTTCTCCAAGCCCCTGGGCAGCTCGTGCACCATCGTCTTCCAGCACTACCGGATGAACGGTGTGACCATCGAGAAGCCCTTCGCGGTGCTCATGCTCTCGGGCATCCTGAGCGACACCCTGGTCCTGCGGTCGCCCACCACCACCGACGAGGACCGATTCGCCGCCAAGGAACTGGCCGCCCTCGCGGGCCTCGACATCGCCACCTACGCCCAGGAGCTCCTGTCGAAGATGACCACCCTGGAAAACCTCGACCCCCTGAAGACGGCCTCAGGCGACTTCAAGGTCTACAAGGACTTCGGCATGGCCGCCGGCATTGCCCAGGTGGAAGTCGTCTCTTTGGAGGGGATGGACCAGGTGAAACCGAAGTTCCAGTCGGCCCTCGAAAAGGTGAAGAACGAGCACGGCCTCGACTGGGCCATGCTCCTGGTCACCGACGTGGTCAGCGAAGACAGCCAGCTGCTCATGACCCCCTACGAGCGCGCCGAGGACCACCTGGCTTACCAAAAGCTCGCCGAGGGCCTGTACCACCTGCCGGGGGTCCTGTCGCGGAAGAAGCAGCTGCTCCCCGAGATCCTGCGCGTCATGGAGCTGTCGCGGTCGTAGGAAGACGAAGAACCCACGAAAGGCACGAAAGAGCACGAAAAGAAGACGATGGGAGGAGAGGCCCTAGAGGACGAGGCGTTCGATTGTTACTTTGGGGACTGACCAGAAGTTGACCAGGAGTCCCAGGTGAAGGCCCGTGGCTCGGAGATAGTTAATGACTTGGGCACGGTGGCTCGGGTCAAAGGTCCGACAGGCCTTTAGTTCTACGAGGATGGAGGAATAGCAGACAAGGTCGGCACGGTACGTTTGTCGCAAGGGAACCTCCTTGTAGACAAGATCGAGCTCCACCTGCGATTGAAACGGAATCCCTCGAAGGGCCAGTTCCTGCTCCAAGCACTCCTGGTACACCGCCTCCAGAAACCCTGAGCCCATAGTCCGATAGACCTCGAAGATCGCTCCCTGGACGGCATAGGCTTCCTTCGCCAAGAGAATCCCTTGACCCCTTTGGGTCAACTCACCTTCCTTCCCCATCGATCTTCGTTGTCACGCCGAACCTCCGCTACGGGCCCAAACAGCGCTCTCAGCTATCTTGCTTTCCCTTTCGTGGCATTTCGTGCCTTTCGTGGTCGTCTTCAGATCTCTTTCCCCGCAAACTGGCTCGCGTACAGCGCATGGTACGTGCCCCCCAGGGCCAGCAGTTCGTCGTGGGTGCCCTGTTCCACCACCCGGCCCTTGTCCATCACCAGGATCGTGTCCGCGTCGCGGATGGTGCTGAGGCGGTGGGCGATCACGAAACTCGTGCGGCCCTTCATGAGGGTCTTCATGGCGTTCTGGAGGGCCCGTTCGGTCCGGGTGTCCACGCTGCTGGTGGCCTCGTCGAGGATGAGGATGGCGGGGTCCGCCAGCAGGGCCCGGGCGATAGTCAGCAGCTGCAGCTGGCCCTGGGATAGGGTCGAGGCGTCCTCGCCCAGGACCGTCTGGTAGCCGTCGGGGAGGGTGCGGATGAAGTGGTCGGCGTGGGCCGCCACCGCCGCGGCGTGCACCTCGTCGTCGGTGGCGTCGAGTTTGCCCAGGGCCAGGTTGTCGCGGATGGTCCCCTGGAAGAGCCAGGTGTCCTGCAGGACCATGCCGAACCTTCGCCTCAGGGCGCTGCGGGAGTAGGCCGTCACGTCGGTGCCGTCGACCAGGATCCGGCCTCCATCGAGGTCGTAGAAGCGCATCAACAGGTTCACCAGGGTGGTCTTTCCGGCCCCCGTGGCCCCTACGATGGCCACCACCTGGCCCGGTTCTACCGAGAGGTTCAGGCCGTCAAGGAGGGGCCGGTCGGGTTCGTACCGGAAGCTCAGGTTCTCGATAGTCAGGCGGCCCTCCACGTCGTCCAGGGGCCGGGACGGCACCGGATCGGGGGACTCCTCGGGTTCTTCGAGGAGGCCGAAGACCCGCTCGGCGGCGGCCAGGGTGGACTGGAAGAGGTTGGCCGCCCCGGCGGTCTGGGCCAGGGGGAAACCGAACTGCCTCAGGTACATGAGGAAGGCCTGGATGCTCCCCACCGACAGCCCCGTGGGCCCCGAGGCCAAGACGCCGCCGACCACGCAGACGGCGGCGTAGCCCACGTTGTTCACGAGGCCCATGAGCGGAAACATCACTCCCGAAAGGAATTGCGCTTTCCAACCTGCCTGGTAGAGCCTGTCGTTCACGGCGTCGAAGGCGGCGATGGACGCCTCCTCCCGGCCGAAGGCCTGGACCTCGGCGTGGCCGCCGACCATCTCCTCCACGTGGGCCGTCAGGTCGCCCAGGGACTTCTGCTGGTCGGCAAAGTGCCGGCGCGAACGTTTGGTCACCGCGTCGACCACCAACAGCACCAGGGGCATGACCACCAGGGCCACCAGGGTGAGGAGGCCGCTGATCCACACCATCATCACCAGGGTGCCGGCCAGGGTGATGGCCGCGTTGGTCACCTGGACCAGGGACTGCTGGAGGGTGGTGGCCACGGTGTCGACGTCGTTGCTGACCCGGCTGAGGATGTCGCCGTGGGGCTGGCGGTCGTAGTAGCGAAGGGGGAGTCGGCCCAGCTTGGCGTGGACCCGGGTCCTGAGATCCGTGACCACCCTCTGGGCCACCAGGGCCGTGACCCACTGCTGGGCCCAGCCAAAGACCGCGCTCACGAGGTACAGGCCGCCCAGAAGCAGAAGCAGCTCTCCGAGCCCCCCGAAATCGATGCGGCCTTGCTTCATGCCGTCGACGATGAGGTTGGTGGCGTGGCCCAGCAGCTGGGGCCCGAGCACCGAGAACAGGCTGCCAACGAGCCCGAGGGCAAACACCAGCGTCAGGGAGCCCTGGTGGGGACGCAGGAGGCCCATGAGGCGCCGTCGGGCGGCCCGAGCGTCCTGGGGCTTCTCCACGGGGCCGCCCATGCCCAGGGGACCCCTGGAACCGGGGCCGGGTCTTCGGTGGTCGCTCACGGCGTGACCTCCCCGCCCTCTTGGCTCACGGCAATTTCCTGGTAGACCGGGCAGCTGCCCAGCAGTTCCTGGTGGGAACCCTGGCCCGCAACCCGGCCGTTTTCCAAAACCACGATGCGGTCCGCGTAGCGGACCGTCGAGACCCTCTGGGCCACCTCCACCACGGTGGAGCCCTGGGCCCGGGCTTTCAAGGCACGGCGCAGGGAAGCGTCGGTGAGGGCGTCGAGGGCCGAGAAGCTGTCGTCGAGGACCAGGGCCCCGGGCCGGCGGATGAGGGCCCGGGCGATGGACAGGCGCTGCTTCTGGCCGCCCGAGAGGTTGCCGCCCCCCTGGCTGATCCGGCCTTCCAGGCCTCCCTCCAGGGCGTCGACAAACTCCAGGGACTGGGCCGTCTGCAGGGTGGAGCGCATGGTG
>JAHFSN010000034.1 GCA_023265735.1 Spirochaetaceae bacterium
CAAATTCCGATGGAGGACTTTTTCCGAGGCGGGGGTACCAGGACAGGCCACGGAGACGTACTCCGTCGTCGTAGACCGCACAGTCCCGGCGGCGCCGTCGGGGAGTCCGGAGGTGCCGGCCCTTTCCCTGGCGCCGCAACTCGCCGGTGTCCCGGCCGAAGGAGTCAGCGACCAACCCGTCACCCTGGGGGCGGATTGGCCCCAAGGGCTTCTTCGGTTCGAGGTGGCCGAAGGGGCGGGGAATCCGCGCCCTGTGGCCATGGACTCTCCTCTGTGGCCGGGTTCTTTGGTCCTCGACGGAGGACCGGGGGTGGACCGGACCTTTGTGGTTTCGGTGCGGGGCTTCACTCCGGAAGGCGAGCCCCTCACCCAGGAAGCGCGGACGTCGGTCCGCGTCGACCGCGCAGTTCCAGGGTCTCCGACCTTTGAGGTGGTCCCTGACCTGCGTTCCCCCCAGGCGACGCTGAAGCCTGGACCCCATAACCCCGACGAGCAGGTCTACTACCGATGGTCCTGGGATTCCTTGGGCGCCGGACACGGAGAAACGGACTGGGCCCCCATTCCGAAACTTCCCCTTTTCACGGCCAGCGAAGGGCTGCTAACCCGGCTCCGGGTCCAGATGTGCCTGCGGGACGAAGCCGGAAACACGGGGCCCGCAACGGAACAGGCGGTGCTCCTGGACCAGGGTGTGGTTTACGTCTCTCCCCAAGGGAACGGAGACGGAACCCGGGCCCATCCCTTCGGATCCGTGGGGCAGGCCGTCGATAAGATGCGAAGGGAGGGGAAGGCGGCGCTCTTTTTGGCGTCTGGTTCGTACCCCGTGGCCAAGACACTGAATTTTGAGGGTTTTCAGGTTTTGGGAGGGTGGGATTCTGCCCAATGGGACCAGGGGACTCCATTGGGCCGTTCCGTTCTGGTAGCCCAGAAACCCTTCGCGGGAGCCTCCTTGGTCGAGTCAGGCGCCTCTCCCTGGGGCCTCACCCGCGTGGACCTTTCTGTGCCCTCGGGCTCCGCCCCGGCCCTTTCGGTGATTCGAGGGGCCCGGGTCACGGTGAACCAGAGCACCTGGAACTTGGAGTCGGGCGGGTGGGATCAGGAGGGCGGGGCCTTCGATGGAAACGCCGTCTCCGTGGTCGCCGGGGGCCCCCTGGCTGCTCTGTGGAGGTTCAAGTCGGCCACCGTCAATTTTCAGGATGTGTCTGCAGAAGTGACCGGAAACCATGACGGGGTCTTGGTGCAGATGGACAACTGCCAAACCCTGGTCCGAAGCTTTGCCCTTGTCTCTCGGCAGGGCCAAGGATTTGAAGGTGTCTGGTCGGCCTTCGGCGGACGACTGACCGTTGACGGCCTGAAGATACAGTCGGGGGACGGCGCTGCCAGATCCACGGCCTTCTCCTTCCGGGATACCAGCGCGACGATTTGGAATTCTGACATTGAATTGAGGGGCCGCCTCTCGAACACCGCGTTTCAAACCCGAGGCGGAAGCTTGGAACTCCAAAAATCCAAGGTTACCTTGACCCAAGGTCAGGAATTCAACCAGGGGTTCGTCCTCGACCACAGCGTCACCGTTCTCCGGAACTTCCTCGTCAGGGTGGACCAGGGAGCCTACCAGGGCGGTCTGACCGTCGACGGAGGCAGCCTCTCCCTCTCGACCGGAGAGTTCGTGTTGGCGGGCGGGGGACGACAGGTTTGGGGAGCCCAGTTTCCGTCCCAGGTCACCGTCAACTTCCAGGATATCTCGTGGGTCCTGAAAACCCGGACACCCGGCGACCTCTGGAAGATTGATCGGCCCTGGGCGCCGGAGTCTTCGGTCGGCGGATCTCAGGTCTCGGGCTGGTGAGCGAAAACCGCTCTTAAGCCTTGTTGAAGAGCTTTTCGCCTTCGATCAGAATTGGGAGGACCTCGGCCTTCTTGGCGTTTGTCAGGCGTGTCACGAAGTCGGACTCCCGCAAGATCTGATTCAGCTTTGCCAGGACTCGAAGGTGGACGACCTCGCTATCCGAGACCAACAGGAAGAAGAGGTGGGTCAGCTTGCCGTCCATGGATTCATAGTCGGTGCCGGCCTTGCAGATGCCCACGACCATCCGCGGTCCCCCTCCGGGGTTCTCCTTCGGGTGACGGAGGTGGGGAATGGCTACCCCGCGCCCAATGCCCGTGGTCACCATTTTCTCGCGGGTGAGGAGCTTGCGGAGAAAGTCATCGGCGTCTTCAATAATCTCTTGCTGAACCAGGGGAATGATGAGCTGGGACAGAATGTCCTTCTTCGACCCGGGCTTCACGTTGTCGAGAATCAGGTCTTCGGAGGTCAGCCGGGTGAAGGGAATCAGTCCCTCAGGGTTTTCCAAGATCTTGGCCAGATCGTTCTGGGGGACGACGTTCATGCGGCTGATGAGCCAGTCGTCGATCATGGACTTCATGAAGCGCCATTGGCTGGCGACTTTCGTGCAGGGGATTTCTCCCCGCGTAATCATCCGTGACACCGTCTTTTCGGCGATCTTCAGGTAGGAAGCCACCTCAGACAGGGTCATGATTTCGTTGTCAACGGTGTCGCTCATGAAAATACCTCCTGTCTATTATAGTCCAGAGTCTTCTGTTGTCAACCGTTAAAGGGTGACGGTGGCCGCTCGAAGATGTGGAGAACGGACTCCCGCATTCTGTCGCCGTCGAAAACGAACCGGCCGGTCACCTGGCGGCCTCCCAGGACGGCAGGAAGCCAAAGCGCATCGTCTGCCCACATCTGGTCCCAGGGAATTTGGGCGGCTGGATGCCAGAAGGGATCGGCCTCATCGCAGGGCGTCAGGGTCCCTGACCAGTCTCGACCGAGGAAGACCCTGACCGCCATGGCGTAGCCGCTCGTGAACTGAAACCAGAGGTCGGCCCCGTGCAGGAGGCTGGTCACCGAAAGGCCCGTCTCTTCTCGAAGTTCCCGGTGCGCGGCCTGGTCCCAGGTTTCGCCGGGTTCGACGCGGCCGCCCGGTGAGCTGACCTTCCCGGCGCCTAGGCCCCGCTTCTTGTGGATGAGGAGGAGCTGATCGCGGTCCTCGACGAACACGAGAACCGCCTTTTCCTGGGGAGACCAGGAGGACCAGTCGTTCATTGCCACCGGGTCAGCTCTAACGCGGGGTGCGGCTCGGCCCCGGGAGCCCAGGGGAAGATCTCGGTATTGAAGACAGACTCCTGTTTCCAGGCCAAACGGCCTCCCGGCGGGAGAACGGTCCGGAAGGGGGAGACCGGTCGGAAGCGGATGGTCTTAAGGAGCTGTCCCTGGTCGTTGCGCCAGGTCAGGGCGAACTGAAGCTCGGAAAAGGGTTTCAGACCCGTGTTCTCGAGTTCCAAGGTAAGGGTGTTGACCCGCGACGCAAAACGGTCAGACCAGGCAGAACTCCAGCGCCAGACCTTCAGGTTGTACCCCGCGGTCAGGGTCTCGGACCCCACGTAAGGCCAGTCCTGGCGGTCGGCCGGGTGGGCTTCATGGGCAAGGATACGGGTGGTCACGAGCTGGAAAGACGAGGCCCTGTCAAACCAGGGCCAGGCATCAAACTGCTGGAAGATCTCGAGACCCTGGCCAGGCTCCAAGGGGCCCTGGCTGGACGAACGGAACACGATGTCCCGGTGGGCCAGCACCTGTCCTTGGGAATCGAGTACCGATATGGTCCCTTCCCAGACGTCGACGGTGTGTTCGGGAAAGATCACCCACGCCGAGAGCTCGGCCACCGTCGCCTCGGAGAAGAGAAGCATCCGGCTTCGAACGACTTGGATGTTGGTCTTTACGCCTTGGGTGTCGAAGGAAGCGTCTAGATTTCGGGGACCCGTGACGGTTGACCCGGCGGACGGGTTGATCGTGTGGGAAACGGCCACCACGACGGAGACGCCGGCCACCAGCGATGCCACGAGGACGGCCACTGGCCAAATCCACTTGGGGATTCCCTTCTTCCGAGTCGTCCTTCGGCTCACTTGGGAAAAGAACTTCGCCGCGTCGGGACCCTTGAGCCCCAGGGGCCGCAAAAGTGCCGCGGTCTTGGCCGCCCAGGCCCCGTCGCGCGGCCAAAGCAGAATGGCGGCCGTCGCCTCTTCGAAGACCTCGGGGATTTCCTTTCGCTTTCCGGCCTCGAGGGCCCGTTCTAGGTGACCTTCGGCCATCCTCTGGAGGTGGTCGAGATCGTCCTGGGTCAGTTCGTCCGTGACCTTTATCCATTCGCCATCAGTGAGGCGGCGATCCAACGGGAATTTCTGTAAAGCGTGCCCGGTTTCGCGCAGCCGCTCGGATTTTGATCGCTTTTCCTGGGAAAAAGGAATTTCATTTGGCACGAATCTAGACTAACATTGAACGGCAGACCCGGGCAAGGAACGGGAACGGGTCGAGGAGGCGGGCTCCCTTGGATCTCTTAGTGGTTTACTCTGATACCAAGAAGGGAGAGTTGGTTTCCTTGGCGTCGCTCCTCCACGAGAAGGACATTCGGTTCCAGCCGGTGGTCCTTCCCCAGCGCTGGTCGGTCGCCGATTCGGAACCGCTCTACCAGGCGCTGTACGCCTCGTCGCATTGGCTCTTCCTGGTGGCGGATAGGGACCTGGACAACCCGGCGCTTTTATTCTGCATGGGCTACTGCATCGCCGTGCACGAGCGTTGCTACGTCCTCGATTCCGACCAAAGTCCCGTTCCGGTGTACTGGCGGACCCTCGTCCAGGTCTGCCCTGACTTCAACGCGTTGGTCCAGGCCCTCGACACCGACCGCCAGAAATGGCGGCTCCACCTGACGCGGCTCGAGGCCCGGACTCGCCTGACGGAGCGGGGCCTGGACATCACCAATTCGGCGTTTGTCGACGCCGTCGGTCAGGGAGATTTGACCTCCTGCGACCTCTTCGTCCAGGCGGGATTCAGCCCCAACCTGTCCAACAAGCAGGGTGTCGGCCTCGTGAGCCTGGCGGTCCGATCGTCCCATCTGGGAGTTCTTCGGCTTCTGCTCGACGCGGGGGCGGACATCAATCAGATCAGCAAGGATAGGGGAAACACCCCCGTCATGGACGCCTCCGCCGAAGGGCTGACGGAGATTGCCCGGGAACTCGTTCAGCGGGGCGCCTCCATGGAAGGGACGAGCCGCAACGGCCAAGGTGTTCTGGTTCTCGCCATCGGCAAGGGAGCCGAGGACATCGCGGCCCTGCTCCTGGAAGCCGGCGCCGATCCTTTCGTTGCGGACAAACTGGGAATGAATGCCTGCCAGTACGCCCAGCTCCTGGGCAGACAGGACTTTCTGCGGCGGGTGAAGGACAAATTTCCAGAACAGTTCTGACCAGGACCCCGAGGTTTACTCGATCTTCTGGTTGTCCTGCATGCGGTTTCTCAATTCGATGGCCTTTTGGGCCGTGTCCCGAAGTTCCTTGGCGGGAAGGAACGTGGGCAGGATCTGGAGAGCCTTGTCCCATTGGGCCACGGCTTCCTCGAGATTTCCCTTGGCGTAGGCGTCCAGACCGTTCAGATACAGCTCGCGGGCTCGGTCCTCGGCTTCCTGGCGTCCCAGGTCGCCCAGGTCGATCTTGACCTCGACGGCGAGGCGGTCGGGCAGTCCCACGGTCGTCATGAGGTCAATCACGTAACTGACATTGAGGGTGAGTTTGTCGAGACTGACGGTGGAACCCATGGTGGCCCGGGGCCTTCCGATCTTGAAGTCGATGCCGCTCTGGATGGCCCAGAAGGTCGTCATCGCCAAATTCATGCCCGTGGCCACCGAAGGGGATTCGGACAGGGCGGAGTCTTTCAAGTTCATGGGGAAGGTTCCGTCAACCGATAAAGTGAGGGGGCGGATCGGAGAGTAGGCCATGCCCAGGACGAACGACGAAGGCAGGGGGTCCCCCATGACGGGAGGCCCAATATTCTTCAGGACAGCCGAGAAGGCCATGTTCCGTTCCCGGGAAGGGTAGAACTTCGCGAAATTGACCTTGGTCAGGGCTCCGAAATCGGCCATGACTCCAATGGCCGACTGATCTCGGGCGATGGCGTCGGGAACGCCCCGTTGGGCGAACTTGAGGTTAGTCCCTAAGGTGACACCGTGAAAGTAGTAGTTTCCAAAAAACGTGTAGGCCGCATTGAGGGTTCCTATGAATTCGGTGTAGTACCCTTTGGCGTAGCTGTTGGACCACGAGTTCATATAGCGGTTTCCCCAGTTGTCGACGGCGTCAAAAGGGATGTACAGAAGTTTGGCCCCCGCGCCGAGTCCCAGGTCGCCCTGGCGGATGGTGAACACCACCCCTTCCAGGCGGGAATCGCCGATCCAGTCGTTATGGTAGACCGAAAGCTCGGTGTCTTTGAGCAGGGCGCTTCCCGCGGGGTTGGCCTCGAGGTAGCCCGAATCCTTCACCACGGCGGAGTACGCCGTCGCCATCCCTTGGTACATTCCTCCCGGCGGAATGATCAAAGTCAGAAACGTGGTGAGGCCCGCATTCTGGTCGAGGCCCGCCGCTTCGCTGACGGCGGCGTACCAGTCTTCAAGACCCTGGGTCCAGGCAGAGGCACAGCTGAGCACGAGGAAAAGGACCGTCAAGAATCTTTTCATTACGTTTTCATTATAATACCATAGCGAGGGACTTGTCTGAAGAGGGGTTTTCGAAGTGCTTTGGGGAGGGGAATCCTGAGCCGACTGCTGTCCATGGGGACCATATTCGTTTTCCTCATCCTCGGCGGATCGCTGGCGGCCAATGGCGTTCAGGAGAATCGTCTCGCCAAGGCCAAGGAACTGATTGCCCAGCAGAACTACAATGATGCCATCCTCCTGCTGACGACCATGGTCAGGGAAGAGCCCGACCGGCAGGACGAGGCCCAGGAGCTGATCAGCCAGATCGTCCATCTGCGAAACCAATACAACGTCGACTACGAGAGCCTCATCAACCTTCTCTACACGCAGAAGGACGAAACCAGTGCCCTCAAGGTCATCAAGCAGCTGGAAGAACTGGACAAGAATCCCAACAAGCAGACCCAGCAGGAGATTGCCCAGGCCAAGCGCACCGCCCGGCTGATCGCCAGCAACAAGCGGTATCGCGACATCATGGCCCGGGCCCTCGCGCTGCTTAACAGAAACGAGTACGGCGCCGCGGTGCAGGTGTACCTCGAAGGCTCGGACCTCGCCAAGGACATGTTCCTGGAGTCGGGTTACGGCACCCTGGTGGTGAATCAGGTGAACCGGGCGTGGGATGATTTGAAGACCGCTTCCGGGCTCTTTGTTCAGGCCGAAACGAGACTTAAGACCCTTTCAGCCCAAGGGGTGACCATCCTGGCCTCGGCATCCCCCGACCCCGCGCCTCTCAATTCGGCCCTGGCCATCATGAAGGACCTGGCGGCCTGGCGCGAGCGGGCGTGGCAGGATGGGCGGCTCTTCAAGTCTCAAAATGGTTTCCTTGTGAAGAACAGCCGGCAGGAAGACTTCTTCCTAGGGTACTCGACCCTCTTCGTCCAGGGTCCCCCCGACCAAAAGACTCCCGAGGGAATTCTGGGGGCCTTCGACAGGATGTGGGGCCAGGTCATGACGCCGTGGATGGGGCAAATTCGGGCCGGCGTTGAGGCCAAGTACACCGAGGCCACCGCCGCCTTGAACCAGAAACGCTACGACCAGGCCCAGGCTGCCTTCGAGTCGATGCGCCTCCAGGCCCGCCAGGGTCTGGACACGGTGACGCTCTGGAACCGTGTGGCGGGGATCGATGAAGCGGGTTCCTTTGACCCGCTGGTGAGAAACCGGCTCGTGCCCATTCTCCCCGTGGGCGTCTGGCTCGATCACAGGCTCGCCCTGGCCTTGCAAGGCCTTCGGGCCACCCGCGAGCTTCCCAAGATCTCCACTTGGCTGGCGACGCCCGGCTTGGACCGCGCCACCCTGGAAACGGCTCGGTCCGAGGCCCATGGATTGCGCGGCGACTTTGCCAGCTATGCCGATACGGCCGCGGCTTGGGGCGCCCAAAGCCGGGAACTTGAGGCCCGCGGATTCAGCCTGATCGACGCTCCGCCGTTTGGTCCTGCCTGGCAGGCGACGTGGAACGGCCTGAAGGTGCGGACCCAAACCGACGAAGCCGAGTTCGTGGACCGCCGGGGAAGTTTGGACTACGGCGCCTTGGACCGGCGCTTTCAGACTCTCCAGACGACCCTTTCGGAGTCGAAGGATCAGGTGGAAGGTAAGGTCAAGTATCCGCTTCAGGCATCGGTACGCCTGGAAGGACTCAAGCCTCTGCAGGAGACCCTCGCCCAGGACATCGGCGGATTTGTGAAAGACTACGAGGGAGAGGCCGCCGACGTGAAGACACCGGCGGTCCAGCAATGGCCCGTCCGCGGCAGAGAGCTGCTGGCCAGGCTGAAGTCGTCCCAGACTCTTCAGGGTCAACTTTGGGCCACGGCCAAGGCGAACTACGCCCTCAGCCAGCAGCGCAAGAAGCAGGGTCAAGACCTGATTCCGCAAATTGCCGTGGCGACGGCCGGCGAGAACTTCACGGCAGCCCGAAGCGTCTTGAACCAGGTTTCCACCAGGTATTCGGAATCCTTGGATCTGCAGGAAGATCCGGCCTTCCGCTCCGAATCGGACGCCCAGATCAAGGACCTGTTCGACCAGATCCTGAAGGCCGAAAACATCGTGGTGGTCCGGGACGTCCGAAATCTCATCACCCAGGGGAGCCAGGCCTACCTGACCCAGCAGTTCTCCCTGGCGGAACAGACCCTGCTGAAGGCCAGAAACCGTTGGGCCACCACCAACACGGACCCGAACTCCGAAGTGGAATACTGGCTCACCCTGGCCAACTATGCCCTTTCAGTGACCACGGGCCGGGAATTGTCTCCCATCGACCCGCTCTACAACGAGGTGCAGCAGCTCCTCAATTTCGCCCGAAAGAACTACACCGAGGGTCAGCACCAAATCGAGGTGGGCGACAAGGCGGCGGCCGCGGAGCAGATGAAGCAGGCCAAGGACATCTTGAGCAAGATTCTGCTTCCCTTCCCCTTGAACCAAGAAGCCCGGCTCCTCAATTTGGAGATCCTCAAGGCCTCGGACCCCGACAACTTCCCGACGCTGTTCAAACAGAATTTCGACGCGGCCGTCGTCAAGATTTCCGGAGGTGACCCCACGGTCGCCTACAACGACCTCCAGGACCTCCAGAAGATCCAACCGGACTACCCGGGCATGGACGACGCGATCCATCAGGTGCGGCTGAAGCTCAACCTCGACCGCCAGGCGGCCGATCCTCGGTTGATTGCCCAAGCCAGGAGCCTCGTGGCTCAGGCGGCCCGGATCTACGATTCCGGGAACCTCGCCCAGCTTCCCGCGGCCCGGACCCAAGTCCGTCAGGCCCTTCAGTACGACCCGACGAACACCGACGCCCAAAGCCTTTTCGACAAGATCACCTTGAAACTGGCGCCCCAGGTGGCCACCCTGAATCCTACCCAGATTGGTGAAATCAACGCCATCTACGACCTTTTGCGGGCCCAGCGGGCCCTGGACGCCCTTTCCCAGCTCACCGATTTCAAGGCAAGGTATCCAGAAGTGGCGAAGGAGCCTCGGGTGATCGAATTGGAACGACGAATCAGGGCGTTGATTTAGCATGCGGCTGGGTTTTCTCTCGTGCTTGGCCCTCTGGTGCCTCGCCCTCAGTCCGTTGGGCGCCCAGTCCACCTACTTCTGGGACGACCCCGTCTACCTGGTTCGCCAGGGGGCCCGGTTTCCGGTGGCCGTCGACAACGGGAAGACGGCGGCGGCGTTCTGGCAGGAACGCCGGCAGACCGACGGCTGGCCCCAGACCTACCTCAGCCTCACGGTCCGCAACGTGGGGGAGAGCGACTGGACCACCCGGCGAAACCTTCTGGGTCCGTTCACCCTGATTGGGTCCGAAGCCCAGATCTACTCGGTGGTCCTCACCCAGGCTGGGATCATTTGGGTCGCCGTCCTCGACCAGGAAGACCAGGTCACGCTCTACAAGTCCGCGGACGGAGCCGCCTCTTTTCAGGTGGACAAGCGGCTCAAGGGCGCCGGGAACCTGCTGGTCCCTAAGCTGTTCCTGGGCCCCGGGGACGAACCGTTCCTCCTCGTCAACCAAGCCGAAGCCTCGACGTTCCGCATCTTTTCCAGCCGGAGGGTGGCAGGTCAATGGACGAACCTCCAGGTGGTCACCTCGGAGACCGACCAGCGCCAGAGCTTCCAGCCGTCGGTGGCCCGCAATGGGGACCGTCTCACCCTGGTGTACCAGACGCTGTTTACGGGCCAGCGGATCACCTATCAGATCTTTCGCAAGGACTCGACCGACGGGGGCGCCACCTGGGGACCCGCCGAACGGCTCTCCGACTTTGCCGATGACGCCAATGAGACCGCCGACCAGCTCGACAACGAAAGGCCGTCTGTCTTCTGGTTCCAGAACCGTATGTTTGTCGCTTGGGAGAGGCGGACGGGACGGACGCTGCCCGTGGTCGAACTGGCCAGCTACTCGGCGGACGGAAAGCGTCTGGACACGCAGACCATGACCCAGAACACCTATACCGCCAGAAGCCCGCAGTTCTACGTATTTCAGAACAAGCTGCGCCTGGCCTGGTTCGACAACCGCAACGAGACCTATGACCTTTTTCTGTCCTTTTGGGACCCCAGCCTCGGATGGGATACGCCGGAACGCCTCACCAAGGAGACAGGAAACTCCGTGTTCGGCCAGCCCGCGAAGCTGGGGGACGAGCTATTCTTCTTCTGGCAGAGCACCTTTGGGGATAACCCCGGGGTCGTCATGCTTTCCCCGGACCACCGGGCCGATCCGCCTACCCTGACTCCGGGCAATTTCAAGGTGGGCTTCAAGACCAATAATCCGTCGTTCAGTTTAACCGTCAGCTTTCCCCGGG
>JAHFSN010000431.1 GCA_023265735.1 Spirochaetaceae bacterium
TCCCGTGGAAACCGTCGACGCCCTGCGGGCCCAGGTCTCCGAACTGGCCCGGGACTACGGCCGGGACCTCGACATCCAACTGGAGTTTGACGGCACCGGGGCCGTTCGGTCGAGCCTGAGCACCTTGGCCTTCGACGCCTTGGCCGGTGTGCTGGTGGCCTTCGTGGTGGTCTTCCTTTTCGTTCGGGACCCGGCCACGGCTCTGGTCATCGTGGTAAGCGTCCCCATCTCGGTGATTGCGACCCTCGGCGTTTTGAAGCTGTTCGGACGGACCCTGAATCTCTTCTCCATCGGCGGGCTGGCCCTGAGCGTCGGGATGATGGTCGATCACACGGTGGTCGTCCTCGAGAATTTGCATCGCCGGGTTTCCGACGCGGGAGGCCGCAAGACGGTGGCGGTGGTGGCCGACGCCACCACCGAGCTTTCCCTCAGCAACGTGGGGGCCACCGGAACGGCGGTCATCGTGTTCCTGCCCATTGTGTTCCTGCCCGGGGTGGTCGGCAGCGTCTTCACCGATCTTTCCCTGGCGGTGATGGGGGCCCACCTGGCCTCGTTCCTGCTGTCGATCACCCTTGTCCCCGCTCTGTTTCTGCTTCTGCCGACCCGTCATCATCCCGCCGGCCGGATCATGGCCGGCCTTGAGGGCCGCTATCGGTCGACCCTCGAACGGACCCTGGCCAGACCAGGTCTCCTCGCCATGTCTCTCGGTTTGGTGGTGGCGGTGGGCGTGGGAGCCTCATTTCTCTTGAGGTACGAGTTCTTTCCCGTCCTCGACGAGGGAGTCGTCGACCTGGAAATTTCCCTGCCGCCGGGTACCACCATCGCGGCGTCGGCCCTGGTCGCCCGGGACCTGGAGTCACGACTCGCCCCCCTGCAGGGTGTGGCTTCGACGTATTCCCGCGTGGGGGGAGACACCGATGACGCCTACTACCACGCCGACCCGAACGAACGTCAGGAGCGGATCCATACCAGGGTTCTGGTGGTCCCAGGTTTTGGGGCCGAGGCCGTGGCGCGAGACCTCTGGGCCCAGGTGAAGCTCGAGTCGCCCCCCGTAATCAGTCTGCCCGTAAGCCCCATGGTCCGCCTTCTTGGGGTCGACCAGGCCGGTGTTTCGATGCTGGTGACGGCCAACCAACCTTCGGCTGTCCAGGACAGGCTGGCCGAGGTGTTGGTTCAGCTGGGCAGCGAGGCCAAAGGGGTCCGGGTGTTTCCTGAGGGATCCAGACCCGAGGTGGCCTTCCACCCCGACCGCCCCCTTCTGGCTCAGATGGGGGCCGACCTGACCTCGGTGGCCGAGGCCCTGCGCGACGGCATCGATGGCGTGGTGCCCACCAAGGTCACCATCGCCGGTCGGGACGTTGACGTGCGGGTCAGGATGCGGCTGGAGGACAGGGAGAGCCTGGAACAGGTGAAATCGTTCCCGGTTCAGGGTTCCGGCGGCCAGCTTGTCCGGGTGGGAGACTTGGGAACGGTTTCCGAGCAGGACGCCCAGGCCGCTTTCTACCGGTACGACCGCTCCGACGCCCTGACCCTGCGGTCGGCCGCGGCGGGGCCAGCGTGGATGGCCGCCGAGGCGCGGCCCGACGTGAGGGTGCCGGCCCGGGAGACGGCCCAGGAACAGACGTGGTCGTTCGGGCTCACGTTCCTGCTGGTTCTGGTGCTTCTCTACCTGTTCCTGGGGGCCCAATTGGGATCGTTCCGGCTGCCGCTCCTGATCATGATTTCCATTCCGCTGTCCTTCTCGGGAATCATCGTCGCCCTCGTGGCCGGGAACGCCTCGGTCAACGCTTCGTCCCTGCTGGGCGTGGTGGCCCTCTTTGGGGTAGTCATCAACAATTCCATTCTGCTCTTCCAGGTGTACCGAGACAGGTCGGGGGCCCCCTGGAGGGACGTCATCGTGGGAGGCAGCCTGACCCGGCTCCGCCCCATCCTGATGACGGTTTCCATCACCGTGCTCTCCCTGGCCCCCCTGGTCCTCGACCCCCGGGGTTCGGCGGAATCGGGGATGGCCCTGGCCTTGATCGGCGGCCTGGCGGTGTCGACGGGCCTGACCCTGTTCGTGGTGCCCCGGCTCTTCGTTCCCTGGGTCCGCCAGGGGGGTGCCCGATGAGGTGGTCCGCCTGGGAATCCCGACCCGTGACGGTGCTGTGCGTGCTTCTGGCCATCACCGCCTTGGCCCTCTCGGTCTTGCCCCGGGTGGAGTGGGGCCAAGGGGTCTCGGGCGGGCGGGCGAGCTGGGACGTGATCCTGGAGCACTTCGGCATCGACTCCGACGAGATCGAGAGGTCGATCACCCGGCCCCTGGAAACGGAGTTTTCCCGCCTCGAGGGCGTGGCGGCCCTGAGGTCGGTCTCGGAATATGGAAGGTCACGGGTGACCATCGAGACGGCCGACGGTTCCGATCCGGGCGCCTTCTTTCTGGCCCTGAGCGACGCCGTGGACAGGGTCTATTCCGAGTTGCCCGCGTCGGTTCAGAAGCCACGGATCGTCTCGTCGTCGGGGGGGCAATCTCCGGCCTACATCGCGGCCCTCGAGGGCCCCAGCCCCGCCCTCGACGACCTGCGCGACTGGGTGGAGCGGGAGGTGAAGCCAGCCCTCGAAAAGCGGCAGGGAGTCGGTGAGGTCGAAGTGGGCGGAGGAGAGGTACGGGAGGTCCACGTGCTGGTCGAAGAGCGCCGGGCCTCGGCCCTGGGCCTGAGCTTCGACAGCCTGGCCCGGTCTCTTCAGAGCCAAGACGCTCTCCAGCCGGCGGGAACCTTTACGACGGGAACCACCCAGCGGGCCCTGTCCGTGCGGGGTCGGCTGGCCGACCTCGAGGCCATCGGTACGGCCAGGGTGGCCCTGCCTTCGGGCTCGTCGGTACCGCTCAACAGCCTGGCCCAGGTGGTCTACGCCGGCCGGGAGCCCGACACCACGAGTCGGCTCGACGGTCAG
>JAHFSN010000432.1 GCA_023265735.1 Spirochaetaceae bacterium
CTTGGACTTTGCCAAAGATTTCTTTCCCCGGATGGTCGCCGACGGCCGCTTCCTGGCAGGCTACGTGTCGTCGGAGTACATCAAGGACCTGGGCACCCCGTCTCGTCTCGACAAGGCCGAGGTCGCCCTGAAGCGCGGTTCCGTGGAGAGGGCCAGCTACCGCCACCGGCAACGGGCCGTGTTCATCGACCGCGACGGCACCATGAACGAGGAGAGGGGCTTCATTCGCCGGGCCGAAGACTTGGTGGTATTTCCCGGCGTCGGTGCGGCCCTCAAGCGGCTCAACGACGCCGAATATCGCACCGTGCTGGTGACCAACCAGCCCGTCCTGGCCCGGGGCGAGGCCACCGAGGCCGACCTGCGGCGCATCCACGGGCGGCTCGACGCCGAGGTGGCCCGAGACAAGGCGTTCTTCGATGCCAAGTACATCTGCCCCCACCATCCTGATTCGGGGTTTGCCGGGGAGGTGAAGGCCCTCAAGATCAAGTGCGATTGCCGAAAGCCTGCCCCTGGGCTCATCCTCCGGGCCGCCGACCAGATGAACATTGACCTGGCCCAAAGCTGGTTCGTGGGCGATTCCACCGCCGACTTCGGGGCAGCCCGCCAGGCGGGGGTTCGAAGCATCGGTGTCCGGACCGGCGAGGGCGGTCGGGATGGCCGCCACCCGTACCGTCCCGACGTGATGGTGGAGGACTTCGCCGCCGCCATCGATTACCTTCTGGAGGCTCAACCATGATTATCAGCCGTACCCCCCTTCGTATGAGTTTCGTTGGGGGTGGTAGCGATATGGCCGACTATTATCGGCATGGTGGAGGGATGGTCGTCAGCACCGCCATCAACAAGTACATCTACGTGACCGTGAACAAGAAGTTCGACAGCGGAATCCGGGTCGCCTATTCCCAGAACGAAGAAGTGAAGTCGGTTGGGGAGCTGGACCACAAGTTGGTCCGGGCGGCTCTGACCCATCTGTCCATCGAGGGCGGCGTCGAAATCACCACCATCGCCGATATTCCGTCCCGGGGGACCGGCCTAGGTTCCTCTAGTACGTTCACGGTGGCGCTCCTCCACGCGCTCCGGGCGTTCCAGGGGCGGCATTCGGGGGCGGCGGAATTGGCCGAGGCGGCTTGCGACATCGAAATCAACGTTTGCGCCGAGCCGATCGGCAAGCAGGACCAGTACGCCGCTGCGTTTGGGGGGTTCAACACCTACGAGTTCCTCCCCGACGAGACCGTGAAGGTGACCCCCGTGGTGGTCCAGCCCCAGACCCTCGACACCCTGGAATCGAACCTTCTGATGCTGTACACCGGAATCACCCGAAGCGCCTCCGAGCTCCTCCAGAAGCAAGGAGAAGGTGTCCGCAGCGACCTGACCAAACGCCAGGCCCTCGACCGGATGGTGGGGTTCTGCGGCGATTTTCGGGCGGCCCTGGAACGGGGACGGCCCGACGATGTCGGACCGATTCTCCACGAGAACTGGATCCTCAAGAAGAGCCTGGCCCAGGGAGTCAGCTCTTCGGTCATCGACGATTGGTACCAGAAGGGTCTCTCGTCCGGGGCGACCGGTGGCAAAATTCTGGGCGCCGGGGCCGGCGGCTTCCTGGTGTTTTACGCCCCTCGAGAACACCACGCGCGGATTTGCCACGCTCTTCCCCAACTCCGGCCCATCCCCTTCCAGTTCGAACGGTTCGGTAGCCAAATCATTTTCTTCCATCCCGCCAACTAAGGACGCACCATGGCATCGTTTTCAAAAGACTATTTTGACCGCCTCACGAAGGCCCTCCATGAACAGGACTTCGCCGCGTACGACCAGGCCATCGAGCTGGTCCGGACGGCCTGGCAGGCCGGCCGCCAGATCATCACCCTCGGCAACGGGGGCAGTTCCATGACGGCCCTTCACTTCCAGACCGATTGGGCGAAGAACATCTATCTGAAGACCGGAAAACCCTTCCGAGGCCGATCCTTGGTCGACAACATGGGCCTTATCATGGCCTACGCTAACGATTTCTCGTTCCAGGATCTCTTTCTCGAGCAGCTGAAGAATCTTCTCGAACCGGGCGACCTCGTGGTGGCCATTTCCGGGAGCGGAAACTCCGAGAACGTGATCCGGGCCGTGGAATACGCCAATGCCCACGGCGCCGTGACCCTGGGCCTGAGCGGCTACGATGGTGGCCGCCTGAAGAAGATCGCCCAGCACAACCTGTGGGCCGACGTCCCCGATATGCAAATCGTGGAAGACATCCACTCTGTATTTGGACACCTCGTCCTCCGGTCCCTGGCCACGCCCTGGTAATGGCTCCTCTCCTGTCCGTCGTCACCGTGGTCTTCAACGCCCGCGACGACCTCTTGTTCACCTTGGCCAGCGTCCGTGAGCAGACCTCCCGGGACCAGATCGAGTACGTGGTCGTCGACGGCGGCTCCACCGACGGTACCGTCGACGAGATCCGCACCGCCGCCGACCGGGGAGAGGTCGACCGCTGGGTCAGCGAACCCGACCGCGGCATATACGACGCCATGAACAAAGCCGTTAGCTTGGCCACGGGCACGTGGGTGCTGTTCATGAACAGCGGTGACCGCTTCGTGACCCCGGACACCGTCACCAGCGTCGGATTGTCAAACGTCTCGACCGGTGTCGCCTACGGAGCCTGCGAGCAGGTGTACCCCGACGGCGGCGTGCACCTCACCCCTTCACGGCCTCTGCCCACGGTCTTTGGCGCCATGCCCTGCTCCCATCAAAGCCTCTTTGCCCGACGGGACCTCCTCGTTCGATTTCCCTTCGACTTGCGGTTCCGGGTGGCGGCCGACCACCACTTCCTGGCGCGATGCTTTGTCGCCGGTGTGAAGGAAACCCGGTGGGAACACCCGGTGGCCCGGGCCCAGCTGGAGCGCTACACGTGGAAGCAGTTGGTTTCGGGGTCCCGGGAGAAGTGCG
>JAHFSN010000433.1 GCA_023265735.1 Spirochaetaceae bacterium
CCCGGGGCTGACGGCCGGTTTCCAGGGCGGCCCGGCCCACGGCGGGCCAGCCGCGTTCCCGGCCCAGACGGTTCATGTAGAGCTGGTACGGCGGCCAAGCCAGGTCGGCGGCCTCCTGGGCGGAGTCGGCCAAAAACCCATGCTGGTTGATCTGCACCCGAAGGTCCTCGGGTTTGTGGCCGGCGGCGGCCCCGGCTTCCCGGTAGATCTCGACGAAGGGCTGGAACCGGGCGGGTTCGCCGCCGATGATGGCCAGGGCCAAGGGGAGGCCCAGCTCGCCGGCCCGGGCCGCCGACTCGGGGCTGCCCCCCACGGCGATGATCACCGGCAGGGGGTCCTGGAGGGGACGGGGCAAGACGAACTGTCCGGTCAGGGGCGGCCGGAACTTCCCGCTCCCCGCCCAGGTCACCTTCTCGGATTTCCGAATCGCCAGGAGCATGTCCAGCTTTTCGCTGAAGAGCTCCTCGTAGTCGTCGAGGTCGTAGCCGAAGAGGGGAAAGGATTCGATGAAGGAACCCCGGCCGGCCATGATCTCGGCCCGACCGTTCGACAGCAGGTCGAGGGTGGAGAACTGCTGGAACACCCGGACCGGATCGTCGGAGCTGAGGACAGTCACGGCCGACCCCAGCCGGATCCGCTTGGTGAGGGAAGCCGCCGCGGCCAGGACCGTAGCCGGGGACGAAACGATGAAATCGTGGCGGTGGTGTTCCCCCAGGGCGAACACGTCGAGGCCCACCTGGTCAGCCAAAACGATCTCCTCGATGAGGTTGCGCATCCTCTGGGCCGGACTGATACCGGCGCCCCAGGGAGGGTCGGGGACATAGTCTCCAAAACTGTAAATACCTAGCTCCACGGGAACTCCTGTTGCCAACGGCGATTTCGGGTCTATAGTGTGTGAAGTTAAGCCTCGGACCCGAAAGGGTCAAACGAGCGCGCGGTCCGACGTTCGACGGGCCGCCTACCCGCAGCCACAGGGGGCGTGACCTTGGTGACCATTCGATTTTCGCAGACCTGGGACGTGTTCCACCATCGTCACCGGCTTACGCTGGAAAGGGAGGTCGAGCAGTTCCTCCTCGACGAGGGCCGTTACGACTGCTTTCCCAGCCTGAACTATATTCTGGCCGAGTTGGCCGGGAACGCGGACAAGGCCAACCTGAAGCGGGCCCACTTTCAACAGGCCGGACTCGACCTGACGGTGCCCGATCAATACTCCCGGGGCATGGCCAGCTTCAAGAGCGCCGTGGCCAATTCGGGGAGTACCCTAGCCCTGGTCCTTCGAAACCAGGGGGCCCACATCAAGATTTGGTTCGGCAGGGAAGAGGGCAACCTCATCTTCAGCGTGTTCAACAACGCTCCCATGCTTCCCATAGAAATCTCCCGTTTTCAGGAGAAGGTGAAGATGGCCCGCCAGTTTCACACTATTCAAGAGGTGATGGACTTCGAGCTGGACCAGAGCGAGGGCGGAGGCCTGGGACTCATCATCACGGTGCTCATGCTCCGCAAGATCGGCATCGACGAAAGCAGCCTGAAGCTGACGTCGTCCGCTGTGGGAACCGAGGCCCGGCTGGTGGTGCCGCCCCTGGCCGAGCAGGGTCAGGAGATCCTGGCCACCTCGGTGGTCGAAGCCATCAACCAGATTCCCCAGTTCCCCGACCACGTGCTGAAGATTCTGCGCATCCTCGAGGACCCGACCAAATCGTTCGTCCACATTGGGCCCATTATCCGCCAGGATTCCAGCCTGATCGCCAGTCTGCTCAAGGCCGCCAACTCGCCGCTGTACAACCTCCATCGGCCCGTCGAATCCATCGACGAGGCGGTGGCCATCCTCGGGCTCCCCGCCATCCAGGAGATGCTTATCGCCGTCACCGCCGAGAAACTGCTGGTGAGCACCTACCACCGGGCCGCGGTGCAGCGCATCATGGACCATTCCCTCGAAGTGGCCTGGTACTGCCGCGAGCTGACCAAGGCCGCCAAGATCGTCGACAACGCCGCCAACGTCTACGTGTGCGCCATGCTCCACGACTTTGGCGAAATCATCGTCAACGCCCTCGTCCCGGGTCTCACCGACCGCATCGCCGAACTCTGCCGGGCCAAGGGCTGGAACAGCTTCCAGGCCGAGACCTTAACCAACGGCTTCAACCATTCCTTGGTGGGTGCGGCCCTGGCCGAGAAGTGGCAGTTCCCCGAGAAGATCGTCGAGGTCATTCGTTACCACCACCTTCCCCAGGAGGCGTCCCGAAAGGCGGCCCCCATCGTGGGCCTGGTGTACCTGGGCGACTTCCTCTGGCAGAAGGCCCGGGACCTCGTCGGCTGGGACGATTTGGTGCCCAGCGTGTTGGAAACCTTTTCGCACAAGACCAAGGACGAGTGGTTGGAGACGTTCCGGGAGGTTCTGAACAAGCGCAGGAATCTGTAGAGCGGTGCCCAGTTCCACACGGGCTTGCTTTGCTCACCCTCTCAAGACGGACTTGGCGGGAACTGAATGGAGCTGTCTCTTGATGCCAAGTCCTCTTCTTTCTAGAATTGTCCCATGGAGTCCAACGAAACTACGCTCTCCCTCCTCCTCCTTGTCCCCGAAGAGGGGCTTCTCTTTGAGGCGGCCGGGCTGGCCGACATCTTCCATCGGGCCAACATCGGTCAAGCCCGGGCCGAGAGGCCGCCCTATCGGGTGACGGTGGCCACCACCCAGAGACACCGGGTCGTGCACGGGCGCTCGGGCCTCAGCCTGCTGGCCGACGCCTGCCTGACCGAACTCGACCCCCTGGCGGACCGGGACACGGTCATCGTCACAGGGCGCGGAAAATCCCCCGAAGAGCGGAGCGCCCTGGCCGATTGGCTCCGGCTGGCCGCCCCCCGGGCCCGGCGCGTGGTTTCGGTGTGTGCCGGGGCCTTCGTGTTGGCCGAAGCGGGGCTGCTGAACGGACGCCG
>JAHFSN010000434.1 GCA_023265735.1 Spirochaetaceae bacterium
GGCCACGCCGCCCAGGGTCTCGATGCCCAGGGAAAGCGGAGTGACGTCGAGAAGGAGGACGTCCTTCACCTCGCCGCCCAGCACGCCGCCCTGGATGGCGGCGCCCACGGCCACGACTTCGTCGGGGTTCACGCCCTTGTTGGGTTCCTTGCGGAAGATGGCCTTGACGATTTCCTGGACGGCGGGGATGCGGGTCGAACCACCGACCAAGATGACTTCGTCGAGGTCCTCGGGCTTCAGCCCGGCGTCGGCCAGGGCCTTCTCGCAGGGAATCCGGGTCCGCTGGATGAGGTCGTCGCACATGGCCTCGAAGGCCGCCCTGGTCAGGGCGTACTGCAGGTGCTTGGGGCCGCTGGCGTCGGCGGTGATGAAGGGCAGGTTGATATCGGTCTGGGGCGTGCTCGAGAGCTCCTTCTTGGCCTTTTCGCTGGCTTCCCGCAGACGCTGAAGGGCCATCCGGTCGGCCCCCAGGTCGATGCCCATGTCCTTCTTGAACTGGCTGATGAGCCACTCGGTGATCCGAAGGTCGAAGTTGTCACCGCCCAGGTGAGTATCGCCGTTAGTCGATTTGACTTCGAACACACCGTCGCCCAGTTCGAGGATGGAGATATCGAAGGTACCGCCGCCCAGGTCGTAGACGGCGATCTTCTGGTCCTTCTGGGCCTTGCCGAACCCGTAGGCCAGGGCTGCGGCGGTGGGCTCGTTGACGATGCGCTTGACTTCCAGCCCGGCGATGCGGCCGGCATCCTTGGTGGCCTGTCGCTGGGCGTCGTTGAAGTACGCGGGAACCGTGATCACCGCTTCGGTGACGGTCTCTCCCAGGTAGTCCTCGGCGGTCTTCTTCATCTTCTGGAGAATGGCAGCGGAAATCTCGGGGGGCGAAAGGAGCTTGCCGGAAATGTCGACCCGCACGTCGCCGCTGGGGCCGTCGATGACCTTGTAGGGGACGAGCTTCATCTCGTCGCCCACTTCATTGAAGTGGCGCCCCATGAACCTCTTGATGGAGTAGATGGTGTTGAGGGAGTTGGTGATCATCTGGTTCTTGGCGGGCTGGCCGACCAGTCGTTCTTCCTTATTGGTAAATCCCACGATGGACGGGGTGGTGCGCATCCCTTCCGAGTTGGCGATGACGACGGGAGCCCCCGCCTCCATCACTGCGACGCATGAGTTTGTGGTGCCCAGGTCGATTCCGATGATTCTGCCCATGTCTTATTCTCCTTCCTTGGCTTCTTTGTTTTTGGCGTGTCCCACGCGAACCTTCGCGGTGCGCAGCACACGGTCGTGGAGCTGGTATCCCTTTTGATATTCCTCGACCACGACAGACTCCCGGCCTTCTTCGACGGGGTCCATGGCGATGGCTTCGTGATGCTCAGGGCTGAAGGCCTTGCCGACCGAATCCAGCCGCTTCAGGTTGTACTTCCGCTCCAAAAGCGAGGCGAACTGACCCTCAATCATCACGATGCCCGAGTGGAACGCGGCAAAATCCTTGGCGGTCTCCCCGGACCGGATCGCGCGCTCGAAGTCATCGAGCACCTGACACAAGTCTTCGAGGAGGGCCGAGTTGGCAAATTGCCGGGCCTCATCCTTTTCCTTGAGCATGCGCTTTCGGTAGTTATCGAAGTCCGCCGCCTTGCGCAGCAATTGGTCTTTCAGGTCGTCCCTTTCGGCTTTCAAGGCCTCCAGCTCGGCCTTCAGGCCCTCGCGTTCGGCTTGCGCGACCTCAAGTTCGCTCGCCGTCGTTTCTGCCCCTGGCTCGACAGCGGCCTCCTCGGGGGGGGCGTTTTCCATTTCCTGATCCGACACTCTCAATCCTCCGGCACGAGTTTCTCTAAACCGTTGGATAATATACAAATCCTCAGAGGGGAGGCAAACCCCTTTGCTGGCTTTCTCGAAAGAATCCGAGGGGCTGGGAAACCGTTTCTTTGGGTCGTTCTTTCCCTTCACTCCTTCTCGACAGGAGGGAGTGAGTCAAAAGGAAACAAGCGCCTCGTCGCCCCCCCAAAAGCGGGTCATTTCGTCGAAGATTAACTTTTTGTCATCTTGTCGGGGTAGCCGTTTTCGTGCCTTCAGGTGTTATATTGGAACCCAACAGCGGTCGCGAATGGAATTCGGCGTCAGCGTCTTCCCGGACCGCAGCTCGAAAAAGCGTCAAGCCGAAGCGAGACCCAAGTTGGCGAACGGGACCCCACGAGGAGTGAAGCGACCTCAGGGATTCCTCAGCAGAAACGATCCGGTCCCCCGGAGCCAAAGCGCTTCATCGAAGCTAGTGAAAACAGGAGGCTAACTTTGAGCATCGTCGAAGTCAGCAACGCCAAGAAATTCTACGCCCTGGGCAAGACTACGGTCGAAGCCGTCAAGGGCGTGTCATTCCAGATCGACCAAGGGGATTTCATCTCCATCGCCGGCCCCTCGGGGAGCGGCAAGTCGACCATCTTGAA
Organism: Spirochaetaceae bacterium; assembly: GCA_023265735.1. Classification (GTDB taxonomy): domain Bacteria; phylum Spirochaetota; class Spirochaetia; order JABEVK01; family JABEVK01; genus JAIFLN01. The sequence continues at coordinate 2,439 of JAHFSN010000434.1, forward strand.
CATGATCGGCCTGATCGACACCCCCACCGAGGGCGAGGTGTTTATCCAGGGTCAGGCCGTCAGCAAGCTCAAGGACCGGGAACTGACCCGGCTCCGCCACGACACCATCGGGTTCATCTTCCAGTCGTTCAACCTCATCCCCGTCCTCACCACCCGGGAAAACATCGAGTTTCCCCTCCTCCTGGGCAAAGACAACAAGCTCACGAAGGAGCGCCGGGACTACATCGACTTCCTCATCGAGGAAGTGGGTCTGGCCGACCGCCAGAAGAACCGGCCCAATGAGCTGTCGGGGGGACAGCGCCAGCGCGTCGCCATCGCCCGGGCCCTGGTCACCAAGCCGGTGATCGTTCTGGCCGACGAACCGACGGCCAACCTCGACTCGGCCACGGGTGACGCCATCCTGCAGCTGATGAAGAAGATCAACCGTGACCTTTCCACCACCTTCATCTTCAGCACCCATGACGCCAAGATTGTTGACCTCGCCGACCA
>JAHFSN010000435.1 GCA_023265735.1 Spirochaetaceae bacterium
GTCGGTCTCGACCATCACGGCGGAACTGGTGATCAGCAAGTAGCGCGAAACCTGCCGCCGGGTCATGGCTTCCAGAAGGCCCCGGGAAATTTCCGCGTAGAATCCCCCCTCGTTCTTCAGTCGCCCCACGCTATTCACCACGGCGTCGCAACCGGCCACAAGGCGGTCCAGGTCGGAGGTCTTCAAGGCGTCGCCGACCAGCACTTCGACCCGCGGATCGAGGGTTCGGGGGGTGCGGACCAGGACTCGGACGGCGTGGCCAGCCTCGAGGAGGGCGAGGGGAATCCGGCGGCCCACGAGACCTGTCCCCAGGACGGCGACCTTCACAAAAGAACTCCCATCACCCTGTCTCCTCTCGTCCTAGTGTGCAAGGCCACGCCTTAGAACGCAAGACCAAACGATCTTCTGGGTCTGGGCAAGTCCGCGGGGGCTACTTTCCGAAGGTGGACAGCGCAATGCGGCCGGCGATGGCGACCAGAACCGCCCCGAGCACGCGATCGATGGCCTTCCGGGCCCGGGCGTACAGTCTCCCCATGGCGTTGGTCGATACGCCGAAGGCCACCACCACGAACCAAAGTCCGATGACCACGACGACCTCGGCGGCGTACACCCATTCCATCCACAGCGGCGTCTGAACCGACATGAACTGAGAGAAGATACTCAGGAAGAACACGTAGGCCTTGGGGTTGAGGAGGTTGCACAGAAGGCCGTCCTGGAACCCTTGTCTGACTCCCTTTGTCTGGCCTTGGGTCGGGAGCGAGGCGGGGGCGATGTCCTTTCGGAAGGTTCCCACGATCGACGAGACTCCCAGGTACGCCAAATAGGCGGCACCACAGAGCTGAACGGCCTGGAACGCCAGGTGGTAATTCACCAGAACGTACGAGAGGCCCAGAATCGAGTAGCTGGCGTGGACCGAGAGGGCGAGGGCGACACCGACGGCCGAAGCGACGCCGACGTCGCGGCCGCTGGAGAGGGCGTTGCGGGACACCACCAGGAAATCAGGCCCCGGAGAGATTCCCGCCAGCAAGGCAATCAAAGCGACTTCGAAAAACACCTTGTCCTCCCTATTTCTCGAGGGCGATGACGCCCGTCTTCCATTCCGCGATCCTCTTGTTCCGGATCCGAAAAAACCAAAGCACCTCTGCCACCTTGGGTTCTCCCTGGACCGTCCTCCTCGTCATGCCCAACGCGGTGACATAGTCCCCCTCGGCCGTCACCACATCGACCTCGACAGAGAAGTCGGGAAAGGCCTCTCGAGTCTTCCTCAGGGACGCCTTGAAGGCATCCAGACCCCTCACCTCGGGGTGGGCGTGGTCGGCAAAATCGGGCGTCAGAAGCTTCTCGGCCGCCGCTTCGTCCCCGGTGTTCCACAAATCAAAGTAGGCCCTGACCAGGGCCTTGTTCCTGCTGCCTCGCATGGGCTCACCTCCGAAACCGGGAGACTCCTGCCGAAAGGGTACACCGAGTGGCGGCAGGTGCCAAGCCTAGGTGGTCGCACCAGCCATCTTCAGGGTGTCTCCCACGCGGGGTTCCATGCGACCTCCCAGAGGTGGGAGTCGGGATCGAGGAAGTACCCCGCATAGCCGCCCCAAAACGTCGCTTGGCCCGGCTTGACGATGGTGGCCCCCGCAGTTCGGGCCTGCTCGAGGACGAGGTCGACCTCATCCGCCGAGGCGACGTTGTGGCCTAGGGAGATTTCGGTGGGCTGGGGCCCTCCCAGGGGAAGCCCTGTGTCGGCGGAAAGGCTTCGGCGTGGCCAGAGCGCCAACTTCAGTCCGGGCAAATCGAAAAAGGCCACCGCCCCATTTTCGAACTCGGTGCCGATGATGCCTTCCGACGGAAAACCTAGCCCCCGGTGGTAGAAGTCGAAGGCCCTCTCCAGGTCGGCGACCGTCAAGGTCAACACGGTGATCCGGGGCTTCACGGGGTCACCTCCCGAAGCGACGAGCGCCACACGTACTCGTAGCCCAATTCCAGGGTCACGGCGCCCAGGTGTCCGCTGTGGAAGGACCAGTGCCAGATCATGTGGCCCAGGGCCTCCCGTTTGGTGGCAAAGGACGGGTGGTCGATGGCCTGGTCGAGGAACCCCGGGGGGAGGTTCCGCAGACCAGCAAGTCCGCGGCGAAACGCCAGGTGCCGTTTCAGGATGTCGCGGACATCGTGGCCTTGGGTGTCCATGGTCTGCAGGTCGGCGGCGGTGGTCGCCGTCACAACCCCTTGGTAGTCGGGGCCGGGGAACGCGCCGATGAGGAGGGGGAGCATGCGGAGGTCGTTGCCCACCAAGTGGAGAACGACCCGGGCCGGGACGAGGTACGATCCGGGGGGCGCGGTGTTCAGAACTTCGAGGGGAATATGCGCGACCTGGTCGAGGACCCGCTCCCCCAGCTCCAGCCACATGCCGACCATCCACTGGGTCCCCGGGTCTTCGGAGACCGGGGCGTCTTGGAAATGAAACTGACGTTCGCGGCCAGCCTTTTCGATCATGGTTGCCTCCTGTCCTTTGCCCCCATGGTAGAGATTCCCGGGGACGAAGTCACCGCTCCGTCCTTCCCCTCGGGGCCTATTTCTGACAAGATAGCCCCATGAATCGAGCCGACCGCGTCGCCGCGTTCCGACAGGCCCTGGGCCAGCGCATCCTCATCCTCTACGGAGCCATGGGCACCGAGATCCAGAAGCACGCCCTCACCGAGGCCGACTTCCGTGTGGCCCGGTTCCAGGCGTACGTGAAGAACCTCAAGGGCGACAACGACCTCTTGACCCTGACCCGGCCCGACGTCATCGCCGGCATCCACGCCAGCTACCTGGCCGCCGGCGCCGACATCCTCGAAACCAACACCTTCAACTCCACCAAGGCCAGCCAGGACGACTACGGGACGAGTGACCTCGTCCTTGAGCTCAACCGCGAGGGGGCCGCCCTGGCCC
>JAHFSN010000035.1 GCA_023265735.1 Spirochaetaceae bacterium
TCTGGCGCCATTCCTTAGATTTTTCCTGGACGAGGGGCAGCACCAGGGCCACGGTGACGATGAGGGCCGACAGCAGCTTCACCATGTAGCTGGGCATGTCGACTTGGTAGGCGGCCTGGAGGATGACCCGGTAGAGTACCGACCCCACCACCGCCGAGACCAGGCCCACGGTGACGCCCCGGTGACCGAAGAGGGCCTGGCCGATGATCACCGAAGCCAGACCCACCACCAGCATGCCGCTGCCGCTCCCCAGGTCGGCGTAACGCTGCTGCTGGCAGAGCATGGCCCCCGACAGGGCCACCAGGGCGTTGGCCAGCATGATGCCCACGATCCGGGTCCGGTCGGCGTTGATCGACGACGAGCGGACCATCTCCTCGTTGTCCCCCGTGGCCCGGATGGCGATGCCCGGCCGGGTCCTGAAGAACACCCCTAGGACCACCACGCACACCACCACGATGAGGCCCGAGAGGGCCAGGGCCGACACGTCGTTGTTGTCGCTGACGGTGAACATCTTGTACAAGGTCTGACTGGGCACCGGCACGTCGGCGCCGTTGGCGTTGGTCACCATCCTCTGCAGGTACAGATTGGCCTGGCCCCCCAGGACGAGGTAGTTGATGGTGTACAGGCCCGTCATGGTCAAAATGCCCGACAGGATGGCGTTGATCCGCAGTTTGGTCTGCAGAATCCCCGTCACCAGGCCCGCTACCAAGCCCGCCGCCGTCCCGGCCACGAGCCCCCAGAAGGGGTGGCCCGCCACGGTGACGAAGGCGCACACCGTCATCCCGAAGACGAAGCTGCCGTCGATGGTCAGGTCGGGGGTGTTGAGGATGCGGAAGGCGATGAACACCCCCAGGGCCATGGGGGCGTAGATCGTCCCCTGGCCCAGGGCGGAGATCAGCAGGTCAAAGGGGACCACGGGCTACTTGCCGAAGTGGCTGGTGCCGTCTTTCTCGACCAGCACCTTGTAGCCCTTGAGGACGGTGGCGCTCAGGTTCAGCTTCAGTTTGTCGGCCGCCTGCAGGTTCACGAACTTGGCGTAGTCGCTGAGGGTCTCGTAGGGGAGGGACGCGGGGGCGGCGCCGTCGGCCACCTTGAGGACCAGGGCCGCCACCTGTTTGCCCAGCTGCACGTAGTCGATGCCGATGGTGGCCAGGCCTCCGTCGGCCACCATGGAGTCGGCCCCGCAGTAGATGGGCACGCCCTTGGCGTAGGCCACGTCGGTGTAGGTGGGCATGGCCGAGGCGATGGTGTTGTCGTTGCCCGTGTAGAGGGCGTCGACACCCTTGGACAGCAGGTTGTTGATGGCCGCCGGCAGGTCGGTCACCGTGGCGATCGACGCCTCCTGGAAGGCGATGTTGTTCTTGGTGCAGTAGTCCTTGGCGGCCTTGATGGTGGACACCGAGTTGGTCTCGCTCGAGGTGTAGAGGAACCCGATCTTCTTGTATTTGGGCTGGAAGTCCGACACGAGCTGGACGATCTGGGCCGAGGGGATGCTGTTGGACACCCCGGTGATGTACTTGGCGTCGTCACCCGTCAGGCCCGCGGCCACGGGGTTCGAAACGGCGGCATAGATGACGGGGGTCTTGGTGCCGTCGAACACCGCCTTGGCGCTCTGGGCCGCGGGGGTGGCGATGGGGACGATGATGTTCGTCCCCCGGGCCTTCTCGTTCTGGAAGATGGTGGCCAGCGACGAGGTATCGCCGTGGGCGTCGAGGGTGACGATCTCGAAGTTGTGTCCCGAGGCCTTCAGTTCGGCCACGATGGTGTCGCGGATCTGGTCGAGGGACTTGTGGCTGAGGGGCTGGACGATGGCCACCCGCACCTTCGGCGCCGCGGCAGCGGTGAAGCCGCCGAGGATTCCGAGGGCGAAGGCGGCGACCAGGGCCGCCGACAAAAGGGTCTTGAGCTGGTTCATGGGGTTCTCCTATTTTCTGGGATCAGAGGTTTGTCTGGCACCCGCCAGGTCTTGGGCCATGTGGATATGCCTGCGGATCACCTCGCAGGACTGGTTCAGTTCGTCCCACTCCCCCGGGGCCAGGGTCAGTTCGACGATCTCTTCGATGCCGTCGCGCCCCACCCGGCAGGGGACGCCGCAGTGGACGTCGTGCTGGCCGTACTCGCCGTCGAGAAACACCGACAGGGGGAGAACTTTCTTCTCGTCGGCCAGGATGGTGGCGCAGAGGGCCGCCACGGCCTGGCCGATGCCGAATTCTGTGGAACCCTTGCCGTTGATGATCTCCATGCCGGCCCACCGGGTGTCCTTGACCACGGCCGCCTTGTCGAGCTGCGGCCACGACTCAAAGGGACGACCCGCGATGCGGATGGACGAAGTGGGGACCATGGACGAATCCCCGTGCTCACCCAGGGCCACGGCCTGGATCTGCGGCCGGGGCTGGCCCGTCCGTTCGGAAAGGAGCCGCACCAGCCGGGCGGTGTCGAGGAGGGTGCCGGTGCCGAAGGCCCGGAACCGGGGCAGGCCCAGGCCCCGGCGCACGAAGTCGGCCACGATGTCGGCGGGGTTGGTGATGCTGATGACGATGCCAGGGAGGTTGAGGGGGCCCAGGACGCCCAGAAGTTCCCCGAGCATCTGGATGGAGTTTCCCAGAAGGTCGAGCCGGGTCTGGCCCGGGAGCCGCGGTTCGCCGATGGCGATGATCACGATGTCGGCGTCGGCGCTGTCTTCATAGGTACCCGCCCGGACCAGGGGGCCTCCCGGCAGGGAGGAAAGGGCGTCGGAGATATCGAGGGCCTGGGCCTGGGCCTTGGGCCCCTCTTTGTCGACCAGGACAATTTCCCGGCCCACGCGGCCCGCCGCCAGGGACATGGCGCAGTGCGACCCCACGTGTCCGGCTCCGATGATGACGATTTTTCCCTGGGTGACCATGCTGCTGCTCTCTGGAAAGCTGGGATCAAACGGACACCGGCTCGTCCTACTTTATTCCCATCAACTTATGGGCCTATCGGCCAACGAGGTGATTCTAGCGGGGCCGGTCGCCCAGGGTCAAGCGTGAACTGCTAGAGAGAAACACGGGAGATTAGCTCTCCAGGACGAGGAACACTTCGATGGGTTTGATTCGGCCCTTCACCGTCTCCAGGGCGACGAATTTGGTGGAGAACGAATCGCGGTGGGCCAGGGCCTGAACCGTGGGACCCGACACGAGAATATCGGTGGTGTACTTCTTGTTCAGGCCCTCCAGGCGGCTGGCGGCGTTGACGGTATCGCTGATCACCGTGGAGTCCATGCGCCGGTTCTCGCCGATGGTCCCCAGCATGAGGGGGCCCATGTGGATGCCGATACCGAACCGGATGGCGGCGTAGCCTCCCCGGGCCCGGCCTTCGTTGTACGCCTTGAGGGCTCGGCGCATGGTGAGGGCCGCCGCCACCGCGTCGTCGGGCGAGTAGGGGAACAGCGCCATGATGCCATCGCCCATGTACTTGTCGATGAAGCCCCGGTGGTCCCGGACGATGGGCCCGAACTTCTCGAGGAAGGAGTTGAGGAACCGGAACGTCTCGTTGGGCGTCATAGATTCGGAAAGCGTCGTAAAATCACGGATGTCGAGGAAGAAGACCGTCATCTGCCGTTCGGAGAAGTCCCCCAGGTCAATTTCGGTGATGCTCTTCTTTCCCAGGAACGCCAGCACCTCCCGGGGAATGAACCTCTCCAGCGACGTGTTGATCTTCTGGACGTCGGCGGAGAACCGCTCGGCGGCGGCGAAGGCCCGGGCGAAGAGCCGGGCCACCACCAGGGCCTCGGCCATGAGGAAGGCCAGGGTCCCCAGGTTCACCAGAGACGGAATGTTCCCGAAGAAGTGGTTCTTCCCGATATCGAGGACCACCGTCACCAAAAAGACGCCCAGACCCGACACGAAGAGCCAAGCCCCCGACTCCCGCCGGGATACGGCCCGGACCACCGTCACCATGGCGTAGACGCCGTAGGCCAATAGGAAGATCTGGAAGGGGACCAGCAGTCCCGTCGTCCACGACACGGGGGCCAGCAGGTTGATCGCCGCGTAGAGGCCCCCCACGGCGGTGGCCGCGAAGAGCGCCGGTTTCCACGATAGCTCGGGGTAGAGGCGGTCGAGGAAGGCTGCGAAGGTCACCAGGGCCAGGCTCATGGTTACGTAGACGCCCCGGATGACCACAAACCACGAGGCCCCGGGGAAGGCGTCGAGGAAGATGACCTCGCTGTACAGGGTCGACCGGATGGCGATGAGCAGACAGAACAGCCCGAACCACAGGGGCGCCCGGTTCTGGGCCCGGAAGACGAACGAACCGCAGAAGTAGAGGCCCAGCAGGAAGATTCCCCCGAACATGAGGGCCTCCCAGAGGGCAGCTCTGTCCCTCTGGGCCTGGACCTGGGTCCAGGGGCCCAGAGTGGGGCTGAAGTAGATGCCGGCAAACGCGTCGTGCCAGTTCGAGACGCGGATCCGCAGGTCGATCTCGTTCGCCTTGGGAAGCAGGACGACCTGGGGCCGGTAGGAGGGGACGGCGCCCTCCGGGGTGGGAGACACCACCCCTTCCTGGGCCAGGACCTGACCGTTGGCCGAAAGTTCGAAGGCGGTGCCGATGATGGGCAGCCGCAGGGCCAGGGTTGACGAGGAGGCGGGGAGGAGGAGGCGGAGGCTGTAGGTTCCCGACCCGTAGGGCGAGCCCCCGAAGGTCAACCCCGAGGGCACGGTCAGCGGTTTGTCGTCGAAATTCCAGCGGCCATCGAGGGCCACCGTGCCGTCGCTCCAGTTCCAGGAACGCAAATCGAGCGTTCCGTCGGCGGCCCGCGGCCGGGGGGCAGAGGACATGACGCCGCATCCAGAGACCAAGCTGGCGAGACAAAAAAGGAGGAGAGGGGTGCGAAGCATTCCGAGGAATTCTCGTGCCTTTTCTCCGGGCTGTCAACCGTGGGGCCCAAAGGAACGATTGAGTGGCGGCCCAAAATCGTCTATTTTGAAAGGATGGGGGAAAGATGAGTTTTCGACAGGAGCTGGACGCGTACTTTGAACTGGCCAAACCGAGGATCACGACGCTCTTGCTCATCGTCGCCCTTGTCTCGTTCTCCATCGCCTCGGGTTCCCATTGGTCTTGGTGGGGCTTCGTCGTGGTTCTCATCAGCGTAGGCACCCTAGGAACCGGCATCTTCGCCCTCAACCATTTCTTTGAGAGGCACCAGGACGCCCTGGCCGTCCGGACCCGGGACCGGCCCCTTCCCTCGGGCAAGATCAGCCCCCTGGCGGCCCAGGTCTTCGGTTGGGGTTTCACGGTGTTCGGGGTGGTCTTCAGCTTTTGGGCGGCCAACGTCTTGACCGGCCTCATTGCGCTGTTCACGGCCGTGAGCTACCTGGGCGTCTACACCCCTCTGAAATACAAGACCGCGTGGCACACCGCCCTGGGGGCCTTCCCGGGGGCTGTCCCTCCCTTGGCCGGTTGGGCCGTGGCCACCGGCCACCTCGACGTCTACGCGTGGGTACTGTTCGGCATCCTCTTCCTGTGGCAGTTTCCCCACTTTCTCTCCATTGAAATGATGTACCGGGACGACTACGCCCGGGCCGACGTGAAGGTGCTCCCCGTGGTGGACCGCTCGGGCTTCCTGGTGGCCTGGCAGATCGTTGTCTCGCTGGTGCTCCTCATCGCCCTGTCGGTGGTGCCCCTGTTCCTGGGGATAGGCACGTGGTGGACGGCCGCGGCGAACGTGGTGTTGGGTTTGGCCTTCCTCTGGTTTGGGGTGAAGGCCATCCGGACGAACGCGAAGATGGCGGCCCGTCACCTCCTGCGGGCGTCGATCACCTACCTGCCGCTGGTGTACCTGCTGCTGTTCTTCCACCCGTGAAACCCTTGCATTGACATTCGCCCATAGGTGCCTTAACTTTACGGGAATATCGACCTTTTCACTCGACTATTTCCGGAGGATCCCATGGATCAACTCTTCTACAATGTCCTTGGCTTGGTAGGGTTCGCCCACCCCCTGCACCCGGTGCTGATCACCATGGTCGTGGGTCCGGTCATCGCCTCGTTCCTCTTCGCCGCGGTGGCCCTTCTCTTCAAGAAGCCCGAATTCTACAAGACCAGCCGCCAGCTGACAGTGGTGGCCTTTATCTTCTGGTTTCCCACCGTGGCCGTGGGCATCATTGACTGGATCCATTTCTATGGCGCCTCGACGAAGATGACGGAGATCAACATCAAGCTGATCCTGGCCGGTGTGCTGTTCCTCGTCCTGTTGGGGAACATCTTTCTCTTCAAAGCTGGCGAAAAGCAGCCCCTGATTCCCGTGATCCTGATGCTGGTGGCCACGGGCCTGGTGAGCGCCCTGGGGTACTTCGGCGGCAACATCGTCTTCGGCGGCGAAACCGCCAAGACCGAAGCGCCGGCTCCGGCGGGGAAGGCAGGAGTGGCCGCCGATGGGTTCAAGGAAGTCGCCCAAGACGGCTACACCCTAGGCTGGAAGATCCACGACAACCTGATCGACGTGCGGGTCAGTTACAAGACCAACGGCTGGGTGGGGGTCGGGTTCGGCAAGACGGGCACCATGGAAGGCTCCCATATCATTATCGGTTTCATCCTCGACGGCAAAGCCACCGTGGAGGACCACTTCGGGTACGGCCACGACAAGCACGGTCCCGAATCCAAGGTCGGCGGCAAAGACAGCCTGACGGCCCGGGGAGGCATCTTCGCCGACGGCACCACCACCCTGACGTTCACCATGCCCCTGAGCACCGGCAACCCCAAGGACCCGGTCCTCGTGGCCGGCGAGACCTACAAGGTCATCCTGGCCAACGGCGGCGAGGATGCCCAGGACCTCGAAACCTACCACGGCCGTACGGGCCGCATCGTCCTCGACGTCACGCTGTAGTTCATCGCCTCCGAGGTTACCCGAGCGCCCCGAAAAGGGGCGCTTTTTGTTGTTTAGTGGCATTCACTTCTTCCTGCGGTGTTGCACTTCCTGTATTGTCCGAAGGACGAGCAGGAGGAGTACGGTGTTCGATCTTTCTCAGTTTCTGGAATCGGGAACCCGCGGGGTGGTTCGCCAGCTTGGTCGGAGCTCTGGCCTGGGCGTCCGTCAGTGGGGGACTCTGCTCCAATGGGGATGGGCGACCTCCCGGGCCGCGGCCCGGCGGAGAGCCTTGGCCCGGCAGGGCGAGCTGGCCCCGGCTTTTCTCATCGCCAGCATCACCGAGTCCTGCAACCTCGCCTGCGACGGCTGCTATTCCCGGGCCCAGGGGACTCGCCCCGAGGGTCCCCGAAGCTCCCCCCTGACCGCGTCCCGGTGGGGCGAGCTCTTCGCCGAAGCCCGGCGCCTCGGGGTGTCGTTCATCCTGCTGGCCGGGGGAGAGCCCCTGACCCGGCCCGACGTGCTGGCCAAGGCGGCCCGGTTCCCGGACCTGCTGTTTCCCGTCTTCACCAACGGCACCCTGCTCCGGGGCGACCTCGTGACGTTCTTCGCCCGCCACCGCCATCTCATTCCCCTGATCAGCCTGGAGGGCCGCCAGGACCGTACCGACCACCGCCGGGCCGCCGGGGTCTACGAAAGGGTGGTCCAGACCATGGACCTCCTGGCCGCCCGGTCCCTCCTCTTTGGGACGTCGATCACCGTAACGGTCGAGAACCTCGACGAGGTGACGTCGGCGTCGTTCTTTCAGGAGCTCCACCACCGGGGCTGCCGGGCGGCGGTCTTCGTCGAATTCGTCCCCGTGTCGGCCCAGACCTGGCCCCTGGTCCTGCGGGAACCCCAGAGGCTCGTCCTGAGGCAGCGCCTCGACGACCTCCAAAGGCAGTTTCCCCGGGCGCTCTTCGTGACCTTTCCCGGGGACGAGGCGGCCAGCGGCGGGTGTCTAGCCGCCGGAAGGGGCTTCTTCCATATTGGCCCCGACGGGGCGGCCGAACCGTGCCCCTTCTCTCCCCATTCGGACCTTAGCCTCCGGGACCACAGCCTGCGCGAGGCCTTGAAGTCGCCGCTGTTCCGCAAGGTGGCCGAAGCGGGCCTTCTGCAAGTAGGACACGCCGGCGGATGCGCCCTGGTGGAACAGGATGCCAAAGTCGTCGGCTGGTCTGCATCGCGGACGGGAAGGGGGTGCTAGAATCATGTGCCCCAAATCCCTCGGACAATGAAGCCCCGATAAGAACACCGGATTTGCAGTACTGACGGGACTAGATCAGGATCAATTGCCGCCCGCTGATGTTAAAGATTCATTGCAAATGGCGAGCAAGGGGTTCGCCAATGGCAAATCCCCGCGATGCCCGTGAAGATCTGGGCGCGGGAGATCGCCATTTTGGCAAAGCCGAGGAAGTGCACGGAGCGCAGGCGTACTGTGTGTACGCCGAGCACCGTACGCGACCGAGGCGAAGCCATAATGGCGAGATCCAAGCCCCAGTGATGGATAGCACATTTTTTCAACGCCAGGCCAGGTCCTTGGTTTCCGTGTGCTTCTTGATCGTCCAGGTGACCAGGAAGTCCTGGTAGGTCTTCTGGGAAACGTCGGGGGCACCCCATGTGGACCAGTTGATCGTGGGTTCCCAGGCCAGGCCTAGGTCGCCCCAGTCGGCGATGGGGTACCCCAGGCCTACGGTCAATCCCACTCCGGTGTACGTGCTGCCCAGGATGGTCTTCCCGTCGATACGGCTGCCGATGGTGGGGGCCACCCCCAGGTCGAGCTGCAGGCCCGTGGGCCGGGACCAGAGCGAGGCGAAGGGGTCGCCCCGCCAGCCCAGGCTCACCAGGCGCGTGTCGGCGATGACCACGCCCCCGGCGGCGTGCCCCAGGGTCCCCGAGAGAAAGCCAAAGTACGGACCCTCGGGTTTGGTCGGATCAAAGAACCAGAAATTGCGGATGGAAAAGCCGCCCCCCAGGCGACTCGGGTCACCCGACTCGTCGAGGGTAGCCATGGCCCCAAACTGGGTCAGCGTCCGGGCCTCGGTGACCTTCTCTTGCGCCATAAGGGCGGCTGCCGATAAGATCATCAGCGCAATCGATAACAAATACCTCATGAATTACCTCGCCAGGTAGAACACGGAGTCGGGCAGGATCTGTCACTCGGGCGGGTCCGGAGCCCTGGTCGAAGGCGCTGTCGGCAACTATGGTAATTTAGGGTGACAAATTGGCGAAGGATGCGTGTTTGAAAGAAGGACGAGGATGAAGGACCCAACGCAGAAGATCAACGTGGAGGCCTACTACCGGCAGTTCGGACCCATGGTCTACCGTCGGTGTCTGTTTCTGCTTCGGTCGGAAGAGGCCGCCCTCGACACCATGCAGGACGTGTTCGTGCAGGTGTTGAGGTTCCAGGACCGGCTGACCGAGCAGGGACCGTCCAGCCTCCTCTATACGATCGCCACCCGGCTGAGCCTCAACCTGCTTCGCAAGAAGAAGTGGGAGGCCCTGCCGGAGGACGTCGCGGTGAGGGACAGAGCTGAGGACCTCGTTTTGGGGAAACTGATGCTGGACCGGATTTTCCTGGCCGAGAAGCCCGACACGAAGGTGATTGCCGTCTACCACTACGTCGACGGCATGACCTACGAGGAAACCGCCAAGATGGTGGGTCTGTCGGTCTCTGGCGTGCGCAAACGGCTGGCCAAGCTTCAGGCTCGGGTCCAGGACGGGGTGAGGGAGAAAGCATGAAGAACCAGACGCGGTATTCGTGGAAGGCGGAGTGGAAGGCGGCGGGACTCGATCCCGGCCCCCTTTCCGAGGACGAGGAGGCCCAGGTGCCTCGGCTCGTCGCCGAGAACCGCGAGTTCCTCGAGAAGCACCCGCCGGAGACGGTTCTCAAGAAGGCTCGGCCTCGGCCCCGAACTCTGCCGTTCCAGGTCTGGTCCGTGCCCCTGGCCGCCGCGGCGGCGCTGCTCGTCTTCCTGGGGCTCCCGGGCACCCCGGCCCCGAAACCCGGTACGGGCCTGGAACGGATGAAGGGCAACTCGGAAACGGCCGTCGTGGTCTACCGCCAGGGCGCCAAGGGCCCCGAGAAGCTGGCACCCCGGACCCTGGTCCACGCCGGTGATGTCCTTCAGGTGGCCTACCATGTGTCCAAACCCCAGCAGGGAGCGTTGCTCTCCCTCGACGGGGAGGGAAACGTGATGGTGCATCTGGCCAAGGATGGCCGGTCGGTGGCCCTGGTTCCCGGCGCCGAACACCCCCTGGAGTTTGGCTACGAACTCGACAGGGCCCCCCGGTACGAAGTGTTCTTCCTCGTGACCTCGGACACGCCTTTCGACCTGGAACCCATCCGCCGGACCCTCAAGGCCGCGTCCACCTGGGAATCGCTGACCGACGCGTCGTTTGGTTCCGGACTCCATGTGGCCGTCCTTCCCCTGGCCAAAGAGACCCTGCCATGACCCGGGCCCTTCTTCTCGTCTTCGTGCTCACCGGCGGCGTAATCTGGGGGACCAACCTCCCCGTCAAACGCTACGCGGTCTTTGTGGGCGCCAACCAGGGCGGCAGCGGCACCGAACCCCTTCTCTACGCCCAGAAGGACGCCCAGAAGATGGATCAGGTGATGCAGGAGGTGGGAGGAGTGTCCCTGGCCGACCGGGTCGTCCTCCTCGACCCCACCCCCGAGGGCGTTAAATCGGCCCTCACGGCCCTGGCTAACCGCATCCTGGCCAGCCCCGCCAAGGAGAACCGCCGGACCGAGTTCCTCTTCTATTACTCGGGCCATTCCGATGAGAACGGATTGCTCCTGGGAAACAAGTCTCTGGCCTACAAGGCTCTGCGCGAAGGGCTGCAGGCGGTGCCCGCCGACGTGCGCATCGCCATCCTCGACAGCTGCTCTTCGGGGGCCTTTGCCCGGC
>JAHFSN010000436.1:0-2117 GCA_023265735.1 Spirochaetaceae bacterium
CTTTGGCTCCGTAAGGGCTGACGGTGGCCATCACTGCGGCCATGGCCATCATCACCCCCAACGAGACTTCCAGACTGGTCTGGTTGGCCCGGGAGAAGTCCGCGTCGAGCTGAAACTCCCTGACCCTCTCCTCCAGCACCCGCCCCTCGGGAATCCCCTCGATGAGTTGGAACAACCTGGCACGGCTGGCCAGCTGGGAAGCCCAGAGCACCCCCAGCTGTCCCTGGAGCAGGCAGGTGACAAACCAATACACGTGGACACCGCCGAAGCCCAGGGTCTCGGGCCAGGGCAACCCCTCGACCAGCGCCAGCAGCGCCCAGAGCACCAGGCCGGCCATCAGCCACACCCAGGCCTTCACCAGCGGCTCCTGCCGGGACCGGAGCCGCCACGGTGCCCACAGCGCCATCAGCACCGTGTAGACGAGTCCCAGGGGAGCCCAGGGCCAACCTGGCGCCTGGCCGGTGATCCAGAACACGCCCAGCCAGACGAAGCCCGTCGGCACCGCGGTCGAGATCGCCAGGTGCACGCCCTGGGGTGCCCGGAAGGGGACGATGTCAGGGATGGACCACTTGGCCATGGGGCCTGTCCTCCTCGATGGGGAACCAGACGGTGTCGTAGCCTCGACCGGGGGGCGCCTCGGGTCCCGGGGGCGGCCCCACCCACAGGAGCCTCAACGGCCCCGGAGGCAGGACCCCGGTCCAGGGGGCTCCGGTCTTTTCGGGCGCGGCCAGGGCCAGCCGTTCCAGGAACGACCGGGCCGCGGACCAACCCCGGGCCGGACCCAGGGTGAACGGCCTGTCGGTTCCCCCGGCGTCCATCACCGAAAGCCAAACCTGCTCCCCTTGGCCGAGGAGGTCCCAGACCAGCGAAGCGGCGGTCTCGACCGCCTGTTCCACGAGGGCCCACCGCAGCCGCAGCGGGTACCGGGACGCCCCCAGGTCAACGACAACACCTGTGGGTCGTGCCACCGTCCGGTCGTAGGTCCTCACCTGGGGAAAGGAGAACCGCGCCCAGGCCGCCGCCGACACCCGGGAAAGCGGATCCCCGGGCTGGAAGTCCCGGAAGGTCCGGAACCGGCTGGGGTCGTCGACCAGGGCCGGCTCCCATTTCCGGGGCCCCGGAGGCAATCCGCCGGGGGGAAACCCTGTCACGTCCCGGAGCGGCGGGTAGACGATGAGGCTCCGGGTGGGGAGCTGTCGGGTGAACGGAAACAATCCGGTGGGATCGGTGCCCGCCACCCGCAGGGGACCCAGCGGCTTTTCGCCCCTCTCCCGGGCCCGGACCGTGAAAGAGAACCGGTCCAGGGTGAACGGCCGGACGTGGGTGTGCCGCCTGGTCTGCCCCCAGGTCTCGAGGCCACCGGACGAGTCAAACACCGCCAGCAGCCCCGAAGGGAGAGGAGAGCGGTTTTCGACCCGGGTGCGGACCTCAACCCGGCGCCCGCTGAAGGCCCTCAGCACCGTGTCATCGGCCGAAACCTTCAGGCTCCTGGCGACGACGAGCGACCAGAGCGCGCCCAGCAGCTGGAACGACCCCGCCAGGGCGGCGCACCACCTCACCAACGGCCACGGCGCCAGGGCCCAGACGGCGAGGAAGAAGACCGGCAGGACGGCCTTCCACGGGTTCATGGCCGGGCCAGCGCCGGGGTGGGGAGGCGTTCGAGGAGGTCCTGGAGCACCACGGGCGCCGCCAGCCCCCGGGCCGCCGCCGACGGGGTGAGTGACACCCTCCCGCCTGCCACCGGGACGAACAGCTCTTTGACGTCGTCGGGGAGCACCCACGACCGGCCCCGGACCAGGGCCAAAGCCTTGGCGGCTGCGTGGAGGGCCAAGGAACCGCGAGGCGACAAGCCCAGCCGGAACTGGGGCTCCTTGCGGGTGGCCTCGGCCAGATCGAGCACGTAGTCGCGCACCTTGGGATCGACGTGGACCCGGGCCGCGTGCGAGCGCAGTTCCAGGACCTCGGCCGGCGACGACACCGTCTCGACCTCTTCCACGCCCCGACGGGCAAAGGGAAGTTCGTCGAGGATGGACTGCTCCTCGGCCCGGGACGGGTACCCCAGGCCAAAGGTCAACAGGAACCTGTCCTTCTGGGCCTCGGGCAACGGGAAGGTCCCC
>JAHFSN010000436.1:2154-2915 GCA_023265735.1 Spirochaetaceae bacterium
GGGGTTCTCGGTGGCCAGCACGAGGAACGGGTCGGGCAGGGCCACCACACGGCCGTCACGGCTCACCTCACCCTCGCCCATGGCCTGGAGCAGCGCCGATTGGGTCCGGGGAGAGGCCCGGTTGACCTCGTCGAACAGCAGCAGAAAGGTCTCCACCGGCCCCTTGCGGAATTCGAAGGTGCCATCTTGGGGCCGGTACACCGAAAAGCCCAGCAGGTCCGAGGGGAGCAGGTCCGGCGTCCCCTGGACCCGGCTGAACTCTCCTCCCAGGGCCTTGGCCAGGGCCTTGGCCAGCAGAGTCTTGCCCACACCGGGCACGTCCTCAAGCAGCACATGCCCACCCGCCAACAAGGCGGTCAGTACCCAGTCCACCGACCGGCCATCGCCGCGGAACACCTTGGCCGCTTCGGCGGCGATCCTGTCCCGCCAGAGTTTCGCATCCATATTCTAGACCTCAAACTCCCGGCTCGACGCCGGAACAAATTCGGCAAAATGGTAGACCACCGTCCCCGATTGAAGCACCCGCATTTCGCACACGTGCTTGCGAACCAGGTCGTCGAGTTTCTTCTGGGCCTGGTCGAGGTTCCAGTCGCTGGAGGCCGCCACCTCGGCAGGGGTCACCCTCCCCTGGTTCCTCTTGGCCAACTGGAGGATGGTCCTTTCGAGAGGTTCCTTTTCGCGTTGAATGGTCACCTGCACCGGGGTACCCGGGTCAGCCAGCCAGCCGTTCTGCCGGTTGGCCTCGTCGATCTGTCGGCCCA
>JAHFSN010000437.1 GCA_023265735.1 Spirochaetaceae bacterium
GAACCCCATGCTGCCGGTGACCCTGTTTACCCAGAACCGCGTGTTCGCCTTCTCCAGCCTGGCTTCGATGATCAGCTACAGCGCCACCTTCGCCGTAGCCTTTTTCCTCAGCCTGTATCTTCAGGTGGTCCGAGGTCTGCCGCCGGGGCTCACGGGGCTCATCCTCATCGCTCAGCCGCTCCTCCAGGCCCTCTTTTCCCCCCTCACGGGACGCCTCTCCGACCGGATCTCGCCTCGATTCTTGGCCTCGATGGGCATGGCCCTCACCGCTGTGGGACTGGCGGTGCTCACCTTCGTCGACGGACAGACCTCGCTGTGGTGGATCTTGGCGGCGCTCTTCCTGCTGGGAATAGGCTTTGCCCTCTTCTCATCGCCCAATACCAACGCCGTCATGGGGTCTGTGGACAGGTCCTATCTTGGGCTGGCTTCTGCCACCCTGGCGACCGTGCGAACCATTGGCCAGATGCTGTCCATGGGGTTGGCCTTGGTTCTCCTGTCCCTCATACTGGGGAAAGCCGCGGTGACACCAGAAACCGCTTCGGGTTTTCTGACGGTGCAGCATTGGGGTTTTGGGATTTCAGCGGTGCTCTGCGCCCTGGGTATCCTCGCCTCGCTGGCCAGGGGACCTTCCCAAAGAGCATGATCGGTTCGGCTCAGGCCGAAGTGTCGATCTGAGTCCCCAGGCCTTCGGGCAGGGGAGTCGACTCGGTGGCTTCGACCTGGGAAGCGGGTTCAGGAGCTTCTTCTCGACTGACGTCCGCCACAGGGCTGAAGGGATCCGGCACCGGACCTATGGATGATACGGCCATATCGTCCTCCTCATCTTCTCTCAATGTAACACCGGAACCCGAGAAAGGACAACAAATTGACTCGGCGGGGTCCTGACTCTACTTTTGGGGGCATGCAGTTCGTCACCTCGTCCTACAGGGCCCGGCTCGATGGCCTCTCATTCGTCCTCTTTAGCGGTTTGGCCGCCCTTCCCCTGGTCTTGGGGTACGCCCTGGGGGGACCCGAGTGGGCGGTGACCTTCTTGCTTTTGGTCGTGGGACTCGGGCTGTTCCGGCCGGGTCAGCGGGGGCCCTTTCCCGGTACCCTGCCGCTCTTTCGCTCGGCAGCCCCGGGTCTGTTCACCCTGATCGAGTCGTTGGCCGAGCGGGCCGGCCTGAAATCGGTGCCCGAGGTGAACATTGTCCCCGGGGGACAGATCAACGCCGCGGCGACCCTCCGGGGGAACCGCCCGGTGCTCATCGTGACCGAGGCGCTGCTGGCCAACCTGGACGCCCGGAGGATCAGCGCCGTCCTGGCCCACGAGACGGCCCACCTCGCCCACCGAGACCTCCTGGTCTTCCGGTTGGCCGGCACCCTCCAGGCCGCAACCATGGTCCTCGGCTTCGTGACCATCCTCCTCGCGCTCTTTGCCGTGCCCATCGACCCGGCCTCGGCGGTGCTGTGGACCGTGGTGGCCGCCGTGGCCCCGGCGGCGGCCCGGTTTCTGGTGGCGGCGCTGTCGCGGACCCGGGAGTTTGCGGCCGACCTGGGAGCCGCCCGGCTGACGGGCGACCCGGGGGCCTTGGCCGACGCCTTGGAAATCATCGAGTATCGTCCCCGGACCCTCTGGGACTGGATCACGGGCCGCCGAACCCCCGTCCCCCTCGACCCGGCCAGGGACGCCTTTCGCACTCACCCCCCGACCCGGGAGCGCGTCCGTCGACTGAATCTTCTGGCAAGGTTGATCAGCGGAGGTTGACAGGTCCCGGCCCTGCGGGCAGTCTGGGGGCATGAGCACCTACACCGCCACCGTCCTCTGGACGCGCCAACCCAGCGAGATCTTCCGGGACAACAAGTACTCCCGGGCCCACGTCTGGTCGTTTGACGGAGGGATCTCCGTCCCCGCCTCGGCCGCCCCCGGACACGTGCCACCGGCCACCGCCAAGCCCGACGCCGTGGATCCCGAGGAGGCCTTCGTCGCCAGTCTTTCCAGCTGCCACATGCTCTTCTTCCTGTACTACGCCGCCCTCTTTGGGGCCGTCGTCGAACGGTACGAAGACCTGGCCAGGGGAACCCTGGCCAAAAATGAAGCCGGCCGTTTCTGGATCTCGTCGGTGGTCCTGGCGCCCCAAATCACCTGGGGCGAGGGAAAGGTCCCCACCGCGACCGAGTTGGAAACCCTCCACCACAAGGCCCACGTCGACTGCTACATCGCCAACTCGGTGAAGACAGAAGTCACAATTCGGACTTCTTAACATTTCCAGAACGACCAGCGCCATCGATTGACAGGGGAACCGGACTTCAGGGAAGATGGATTTCATCGCTGTGAAATCCCGTTTCCCCGCCCTGGGCAACCGGCCGTTCCGGTCGTTTTGGCTCGCCCAGGCCGTTTCCCTTCCCGGCACTTGGATGCAAAACCTCGCCCTCCCCTGGCTGGCGTACACGCTGACCGGGAGTCCCTTTCTGTTGGGACTCGTAGGGGCTGTCCAGTTCTTGCCCGTCATGCTCCTTTCGCTCTTCGCCGGGGCCCTGACGGACAGGCTCGTCAAGGCGCGGGTTGTCTTCACGACCCAGCTCATCCTGACGGCAAGTTCCGCCCTCCTGGCGGTTTTGGTGTTCACGCACACCGCTACCTACCCCATCCTGCTCGTCGTCGCCTTCGTTCTCGGCCTCGCGAATACCATGGATATGCCCTCCCGGCAGGCCATGGTAGGAGAACTGGTGGGCCAGAACCTGGTGATGAACGCGGTGGCCCTCAACTCGTCGGTGTTCAACGCCTCGCGGATCGTGGGTCCGGCACTGGCGGGGGTGGTTATGGGCGCCTGGGGCATCGGGTGGTGCTTTGCCATCAATTCCCTCAGCTTCCTGCCCCTCCTCGTGGTTCTGACACGGCTTCCCCGGGTGCTCCCCGCCGCCCGAAAC
>JAHFSN010000438.1 GCA_023265735.1 Spirochaetaceae bacterium
GGGCCAGGACGAAGGAGCCTCGGCTGGCAGATTTCTGAAGGCGGAGAATACGGCACTCCCCCGAAAACAGGAGCCGGCCCTGGTGCTCGAGGAGCACCGTCACCGGGCCCCCCGCGTTGAGTCCATGGAAGGTGCCGCCGGGAAGGGGCGTCAGCTCGGCCAGGAAGGACACGGCGCTGAAATCCACCAGACTCCCCCGGAACCGGAGGCCGTTTTGGAGAACCTCGACGTCAATGTCCACTGCAGGGTGACGGACCACCGCCCGGGCCAGTTTCCTGGAACCGAACTCGGGGACCCGAAGGACCACCTGCTCCCGGTCGAGGGACACGGTCTGGCCTTCGATGAGGACGAGGTGCTGGCCATCGCTCACCAGGACTTCCTTGAGCTGGAAGGACGACAGGACCCGGGCCGGTATCCCCGGAGGCATCCAGCGGCACGCCAGCAGGTCTTGGTCGGTGGGGAGGGGAAACGCCGCGAGCGAGAGGCTTTCGCCTGTTGTCGGGTGCCCGAACCCCACGAAGATCGTCCCTTCGCGGAAGTTGACATAGTTAAAAAGATTGATGAGGTCGGAGCCCTTGACCTTTTGGACAGTCTCGTCCGCAGAGCGGTCTGGAGGGTCACTGAGAGGCGCTTCAGTCGAATTCTGGTTCACAATCGTACCGCCGTAGGTATCGGTAAGTACGCAGATCCTACCACACAAATCGCAGGTAGGTGTCAAGTTCCTTGCCGGAACAGGCGTTTAGTCCTGGGCCCGCGAATCGAGGGTCGGCGACGGGGGTGCCGATGTCTTTCCGAGGTAGTACTCGTAGTCCCCCTCGTAGGCCTTTAGGGCGCCTCGGTCGACCTCGAAGACCCGGTTGGCCAGGTGCTTGAGAAAGAACCTATCGTGACTGACGATGAGGACCGTTCCTTCGAAGCCTTGGAGGGCCTCGAGCAAAACCTCTCGGCTGACGATGTCGAGATGGTTGGTGGGCTCGTCGAGGACGAGGAAGTTCACGGGCTGGGCCAGGAGGCAGGCCAGCATGACCCGGCTCTTCTCTCCGCCGGACAGGACGGAAATCCTCTTGTCCGCGTCGTCGCCCGTGAAGAGGAATGCCCCCAAAAGGCTCTTCATGGTTCCCACGCTCGCCCCCGGCAACCTTTCCTGGACCTCGTCGAGGATGGTGAGTTCGGGCCGGAGGACATCGCTAGAGTACTGGCTGAAATAGCCGACTTGAACGCTGGCCCCCAGGCGGCAACTCCCGGCCGTCGGCTCGGTCTGCCCGGTGATCACCTTGAGGAAGGTCGACTTCCCCGCGCCGTTGACTCCCGTGACCGCGATCTTCTGGCCCCGGAGCACCGTGCCGGTGGCCCCGGCGAACACGGGATGGGCTCCGCCGTGGGCCAGGGGCCAGGCCTTGGCCAGGTCGGTGAACTCCACGACAAGGTCTCCCGAGCGTTTGACTGGGGAGAATTCGAACTTCACGGACCGAGGTTCGGGAGGCACGACGATCCTCTCGATCTTCTCGATCATCTTCACCCGGCTCTGCACCTGGGCCGCGTGGCTGGCCCGGGCCGCGAACCGGGAGATGAACTCCTGTTCCTTGGCCAGCATATCGTCCTGCCGGGCCTTGGCGGCGATGAGCTGCTCCCGGCGCAGAACCCGCTCGGCAAGGTAGAATTCGTAGTCGCCCGAGTACGTGGTGATGGACTGCCCCGCCACTTCGACGGTCCGGCGGCAGATCCGGGTCATGAACTCCCGGTCGTGGCTGGTCATCATCAGGGCGCCCTTGAACTCCTTGAGCCACTGTTCCAGCCAGACGATGGTCTCGAGGTCGAGGTGATTGGTCGGCTCGTCGATGAGCAGCACGTGCGGATTGAGGAGGAGGATCTTGGCCAGGGCGATGCGCATCTTCCAGCCACCCGAGAAGGCTTCCACGGGGTCGTTCCAACGGTTGGGACCGATGCCTAAGCCCGTCAGAATGGTTTGGGCCTGGGTCTCCTTCTCGTAGCCATCGAGGTGGAGAAACTCGGTCTGCACCTCGCCGTAACGGTCCATTCCGGCGTCGTCGAGGGTGCCTTCGCTCATCTGGTGCTCCAGCTGGGCCAGTTCCTGGGCCAGTTCGTGGACCCGCCCTGCCCCCGTCAGCACCTCTTCCAGGGCGCTTTGGCCGGCCATTTCGCCGACATCTTGGCGAAAGTACCCCACCACCACGCCGGGATCGATGGTGACCTGGCCTTCGTCGGGGGTTTCTTCCCCGGTGATGAGACGAAACAGGGATGTTTTCCCGGCCCCGTTGGGGCCGACCAGACCGATCTTGTCGCCGGGGCGGATGAGGAGGTCGGAATGGGAAAACAGAACTCGATCACCGTAGGCGAGCCGGACTTGAGAGAGGTTGACCATGGCGGGGATTCTAGTGAATTCCCCCGGCCGCGGGAAGGCTCCCCTCCCCCCGAGGGGACTGGATCAGCCGAAGATTCAGGAGGCGCTCCAGCAGCGATCCTCTCCGGCTACCCTCGCTGAGGGAGAGGGTGCTGACGGCAACGCCGTTGATCACCCGGACCACCTCCTGGGTCCCCTCCTTCTGGGTGTAGGCCCAGATATCGTGAATGACGTACGGGGTTTCTCCCACAAAACCCAGAAGAAGCATGATGTGACCGTCGAGGCGCAGCAGGGTGGTCCCGGGGTCCGCCGCCGCCAACGCCGCCGCCTTGGCCGAAACGGGATCTTGGCGGACGAAGGTGCCTCCATCGATGCCGGAGGCACCCTGGGCCGTTGAATTGCGGGGGAGAACGATGCCCACGGTGGCGAAGACCTCGGCAAGGAACCGCGAGCAGTCCTGTTCCCCGTAGCTATCGCCACAGCCGTAGGGTCTGTCGAGCAGTTTGAAGGCCTGCTCGAGGAGGATTCGGCGGGTGTAGGGCA
>JAHFSN010000439.1:0-1794 GCA_023265735.1 Spirochaetaceae bacterium
CGACCGCCTGGCCGAGCACCTGGGCGACGGGCCGGCGGTGGTGGTGGGCGGCGGAGTGCTGGCCCTCGAAGTGGCCGGGGCCTTCCTGGCCCAGGGCCGCCCGGTGACCCTGGTCCATCGGTCGGCCCGGCTGATGGAAAAGCAGCTTGACCCCGTGGCGTCGAGGCTGCTTACCGAGGCGCTGGTCGACCGGGGCCTGCCCCTGGTGTTCGAAGACCAGGTGGCCGAGATCGAGGGAGGCGACGAGGTGACGGGGGTGCGCCTGGCGTCGGGCCGGCGGCTCTCGGCCCGGGCCGTGGTCTTCGCCACCGGCACCACCCCCGAGGTGGGCCTGGCCCGGGACGCGGGCCTGGCCGTGGACCGGGGCGTGGTGGTCGACGACCGCCTGGTCACCAGCGACCCCCGGGTGCTGGCCCTGGGCGAGATCGCCCAATGGAACGGCCAGGTCTGGGGCATCACCCCCGCGGCCGAGGCCCAGGCCGAGGTGGCGGCCCGGGCCCTGATGGGCGACCCCTTCGCGCGGTACCAGGGGACCACTCCCGTCAACATCCTGAAGGTGGCCGACCTGGCCCTGGCCACCGCGGGCCGCCTGACCCCCGGACCGGCCACCGAGGAGCTGGTCTTCGTCGACGAGGCCCTGCGGACGTACAAGCGGGTGCTCATCGAGCACGACCGGGTGGTGGGGGTGCTCCTTCTGGGTGAAAAGGGCGAGTTCCCGGCCCTGAAGGCCCTGATCGACTCGGGTCAGGAACTGGGGGACACCCGGCGCACCCTGCTCCGGTCGGGGGCCCCGGCTCCCTCGGGGACGGGCCGGGTGATCTGCAGCTGCCAGACGGTCCGGGAGTCGGTGCTCACCGACGCCGTGGCCGCGGGGGCCACCGACGTGGCGGCCCTGATGGCGGCCACCGGGGCCGGCACGGGCTGCGGGAGCTGCCGGCCGGAGCTGGCGAGGCTGTGCAGCCGGGGGGAAGGAATTTCGCGCGAAGCCGCAGGGTGAAGACGGGGCGCGGAGGGGGATGTGGGGGCTAAAGAGAGCGGTTATGCGTCTTTCAGTTCATCCAACGTGATTCCCACGTATTCCCTGTACCGCAAAAAGTCCTTGTCCAGGGTCAAGATGCGGAACCCATGGCTTTGGGCGACGGAACAGATCAAATAGTCAGTATGGGAACCCTGAACACCGTGACGGCGGCACTCGTTGTTCAATTTCGCAGCGAGTTCGTATTCCTGAGTTGAGATGACGTGATCGGGAAAAATGGAGAGCTTCTGACGAAGTTCTTCGTATTTTTTCTCGTCAGAAAGACCACTGAGGATCTCCTGCCGGATGGGGCCTATCATCACCAGGTGAAGATCCCTGATGACTTCGGCAAGACGCGAGACGTACCATATCTCAGCCGGACCGTGGACCTTTTTTCTGAGAGCTAAGGACCAGACGGAAGTGTCGACCAGGACCCGAGTCATCTCTCTCTCAATTTCTTGTAGTCGTATCCCTCATCAAATTCGACTTTTCCAAAAAGGTCGATAACGTCCTCGGATCGCCTTCGTTGAATGAACTCTTCCAGAGCCGCATTGACCGTGTCTTTCTTCGATTTGTAACCGCCGATTTCCAGGGCATTCTTGAGCAGCTCATCATCGATTGCCAGATTTGTGGCCAAAGGTGTTGCCTCCCATCCCAACAAGTCTACACATGAGGTTGTGTAACGTCAAGAATTCGGCCGACCGGATGGGCCGGAGGGACCGGATCTGAAGGGATGCGACTGGCGTGTATACTGCACGTGGTCAAAAATGCAGATCACT
>JAHFSN010000439.1:1804-2892 GCA_023265735.1 Spirochaetaceae bacterium
CGATAGCGTGCCTTGTCCCGTCGTCTACACCCATCTTCCCGCCGCGCAGGCCGAAGCGGTGGCCGCCCTGCCAGGGGAGACCAGGTTCGTTCTGGTCGCCGTCGACGGAGTGGACTGGAACGCCGACCTCTCCCCCTGGCCCACGCGGAGGGTCTTCCCCAAGCAGGAGGACTTTGCCGGTGGGGCTGATGCCTATTTGAAGGACCTGGAGACCATGGTGCCGGCCGTCGAGGCCGGGCTCGGTTTCACCCCGACCTCCCGGTCCATCGCGGGCTATTCCCTGGGCGGGCTGTTTGCCGTCTATGCGTTGTACCGCACCAACCTCTTCGGCAGGGTGGCCTCGATGTCGGGGGCCCTCTGGTACGACGGTTTTCTGGAATTCCTAACGACCCACCGCCCCCTGGGCCCGCTGGACAAGGCGTACTTCTCGTTGGGCGACCGCGAAAAGATCACCCGGAACCCGCGGCTGGCCACCGTGGAGGACTGCACCGTCGCCGCCGAGGGTGTGCTCCGGGGCCAGGGCGTCCCGACGATGCTCGAGTTCAACCCGGGCAACCATTTTGCCGACGTGGCCGAGCGCATGGCCCGGGGGATACGCTGGATGGCGGGGGGATGAAACAAGGAAATTGACTGTCGGACAGAGGACGTTCTCTGTCTGAGAAGGAAAGTTTCCTCGGCGAGATCGGACGTTCTCTCTCGACGAGGCAATTTGCTGCCCTTAAGGTCGGACTTTCTCTCAAAAAGAGGCAATTTTCCTCGGTGGAGGCCGGACCTTCTCTCGCGACGAGGCAATTTGCTGCCCTCGAGGTCGGAGTTTCTCTCGCGACGAGGCAATTTCCTGGCCCCGAGGTCGGACGGTCTCTCCAAAAGAGGGAAAATTGCTTCTTTGAGGTCCGACGGGCTGCCTGGGAGAGGAAAATTTGCTTGGCGTAGGGACGATGGGCTCCCGGGGAGAAGGAAAGGGGTCTCCCCCGGCTAGGAAATCTGATCCAACACCGTCTCCACTTCTTTCCAGTGTCCATCCATCCACCGAAAAACGTGAAAACACCGGTAGCCCGCCCGAGGACTTAGGTTGCTAGGTCGCTCCA
>JAHFSN010000440.1 GCA_023265735.1 Spirochaetaceae bacterium
GAAGAAATTATTCGCCGTGAGGGAAAACAGGATAAATAGGAGGACGAAGGCCCCGAAGGTGACAAATTTCCCCAGCGCCAAGGGCGCCTTCGTCTTTGCCAGGGGCGTGGCAGGCTTTACGGTGTCTGTCATTGGTGTGTTTCCTTTTTGATTCCGGAAGCGTAGGTGAGAATCTCTTCCTGGTTGGTTTCTTTGGTGATGAGGGTGGCCGCCAGGTGGCCCTGGTGCATGACCAGAACGCGGTCGGTCATCCCGAGGATTTCGGGAAGTTCCGAGGAGATCATGATCACGCCCACGCCTTCCCGGGCCAGCTTCTCCATCAGTTCGTAGATGGCATACTTGGCGCCCACGTCGATGCCGCGGGTCGGTTCGTCGAAGAACAGGATTCGGGAATCGCAGAACAGCCATTTCCCGATGACCACCTTCTGCTGGTTGCCTCCCGAGAGGTTGTTCACCTTCTGATCAAGGCTGGGAGTCTTGATATTGAGGGCGTCGGTGAATTTCTGGGCGGCCTCGTGTTCCTTCTTGCTGGAGATGACTCCCAGGCCGGTGAGCACCGAGGAGATCTTGGCCATGGAGATGTTCTCGGCCACCGACATCCTCAGGATCAGCCCCTGCCCCTTGCGGTCCTCGGAGAGGTACCCGATTCCCTTCTGAATGGCGTCGGCCGGCGTTCGGATCTCGACCTTCCTGTCGAAGAGGGTGATCTCGCCGCCGTCGATGGGGTCGGCCCCGAAGATGGCCCGGGCCAGCTCGGTTCGTCCGGCTCCCATGAGACCCGCCACCCCTAAAATCTCCCCGCGAAAGTGATCGAACGAGATGTCGTGGAGAACCCCCGTCCGCTTCAGGTTCTTTACCCGCAGGATGACTTCCTTGGTCGGCGTGTTCTGTCTCTGGGGAAACTTGTTCTCCAGGGAACGGCCGACCATGCGGTTGACCACCTCGTCCATGGAGATCTTTCCGTAGGGGTCGGTACTGATGTACTTGCCATCCCGGAAGATGGAGATCCGATCGACGATGTGCTTCAGCTCCTCCAGGCGGTGGCTGATGTAGATGATGGCGACCCCCGCGGCCCTCAGGCCGTGGATCACCTGGAATAGCTCGTCGATCTCGGCCTCGGTCAGGGCGCTGGTGGGCTCGTCCATGATCAGCACTTCCGACTCGTGGGAGAGGGCCTTGGCGATTTCCACCATCTGCTGCTTGGAAATGGGCAAGGTCCTCAGTTCGGTCTTCGGATCGATGGGGAGGTTGAGGCGTTCCAGAATCTTGGTCGCATTCTGGTTCAGGGTCTTGTCGTCCAAGACACCCCAGGGCGTCTTCGGTTCCCGTCCGAGGAAGATGTTCTGGGCCACCGTGAGGTGGGGAACCAGGTTCAGCTCCTGAAAGATGATGCCGATGCCGGCCTTCTGCGCATCGTTGATGCTGTCAAAATGGACGACCCGTCCCTTGTAGGTCAGAGTTCCCGAGTCGGGCGCCTGGACCCCGCTCAGAATCTTCATCAGGGTCGATTTTCCGGCCCCGTTCTCGCCCAGCAAGGCGTGCACCTCGCCGGTTCGGAGTTCAAATTGCACTCGGTCGAGGGCCTTGACCCCTGGAAAGGTCTTACTGATGTCCTCGGCCTTGAAGATCACTTCACCCATGGTTTCTCCGTCAGGAGGAATCGTAGGCCCGGTTTTTCGAACGCCCAATCAAGGATTCGGGACAGGATGTGGAGAATTCAGCACGGTCACGGGGAAGAGGAGCTTTTCGTTCTGGGGAAGGAAAAGTGTCAGTTTGGTGATTTCGATGGCGCCTGTGTCGGTGCTCCGGGGCCAGTGGTGGCCGGTGACGATGCGGGAAGCCGCCTCGACACCCAGGTAGCCCATGTTGAAGGGCTGCTGGACCATGACCGCCCTCAGGACCCCGGATTCGAGGCTCTTGAGGACCTCGAACGAGGCGTCGATGCCGACTAAGGCTACCTCGCGCTGCCGCCCTGATTCCTTGAGGGCCTGGCAGACGCCGAGGGTGGTGGGTTCGTTGAGGGCGATGAGGCCCTTGAGTGCCGGGTGGTCGGCCAGAAGGGCCTTGGCCTGCCGGTAGGCCGTTTCCCGGTCGGCATCGCTGTACAGAGTCGGGAGCTGGACGACGCTCCCCGCCAGGGCCTCGGTGAGTCCCTGTTCCCGGTCGAGGGCCGTGGAGCTGTCCTTGATATAGCTGAGGACTCCGACCAGGGACCCCTGGGGGAGCATCTGCAGGAGGGCGGCGCCCGCGGTCCTGCCCATCTGCCGGTTGTCGGTGCCGATCTTGGCCGACGCGTCGTCGGTGGCAATGGACGAGTCGACGGTGATCACGGGAATTCCGGCCGCCCGGGCGCGCCGGACCGACGGGACCAGCCGCCGGAAGTCGGCCGCCGCCAGGATGATGGCCGCGGGCCTCTCGGCGATGGTCTTCTCGACCAGGGCGATCTGCTGGTCGATCATGGTCTCGTCGGCGGTCCCCCGGACCACCACATCGACCAGGTAGTCGTCGGCCGCCGAAAGGACGCCGTCCTTCACGGTGCGCCAGAAGCTGTTCGAATCATCGGTCATCTTGGGGATGTAGACGAACCGCGGTTTGGCATCCTTGGGTCCCGTGCACCCCACCGCCAGGACCAGGGCCAAGAGGAGATACCCCCACCGCCTCATGCGACGCTCCCGGGCAGGACGATGGTGACCGTGGTGCCCTGGTGGACCTGGCTCTCGAACCTCAGACCATAGGCCTGGCCGAAGTGGAGCCGGATCCGTTCGTGGACGTTGCGCAGGCCGATGTGGTCGAGGGAGCCCTCGCCGCCGTCCTCCAAAAGGGTAGCCACCTTCTCCGCCGACATCCCTACGCCATCGTCCTTGACTTGAATTCTGACCTGGCCGTCGG
>JAHFSN010000441.1 GCA_023265735.1 Spirochaetaceae bacterium
TGGCCGTCGACCGGGGCAACGAAAGGATCTCCGATCTTTACGAGCCCCTTCACCCTGGGGTCCTCCGGCTCATCCGGATGGTCATCGAAAACGGCCACGCGGCCGGTATTCCCGTGGCCATGTGCGGCGAGATGGCCAGCGATCCCCGGGCCGCCATCCTCCTCCTGGGCCTGGGACTCGACGAGTTCAGCATGAACGCCGTAGGCCTGCCCCGGGTCAAGAACGTGATCCGGTCGGTGACCGACGCAGAAGCCAAGGGCATCGCCGCTTCGGTGATGACCCTGCAGCGCAACCGAGATATTGAAACGGCCCTCGAGGCCCACACCCAGGGAAGGTTTTCCCAAAGCGAGTCCCATGTCTGACCGTATTCCCCGCGTGGCCCTGGTGGGCCGGCCCAACGTCGGCAAGTCGACTCTGTTCAACTGCCTCCTCAAGACGCGCAAGGCCATCACCGATCCTACCCCCGGAGTGACCCGGGATCCCAACGAGGCCGACTGGCTGCTGGATGGCCGCCCCGTCAAACTCGTCGACACCGGCGGTTACAAAGTCGAGGGCGACGACCTCGACGCGGCCATCACCCGCAAGAGCGTGGCCCGGGCCCAGGACGCCGACGTGGTTGTCCTCGTCCTCGATCTCATGGGGCTCACCCCCGAGGACGAGGAGTTCATCCGGCTCCTGCGGCCCCTGTCGGGCAAGCTCATCGTGGCCCTGAACAAGGCCGACGGCATCGAGCGCGAAGCTCTGGCGGGCGAGTTCTACGCCCTGGGCTTTTCGGAGTACATCTGCGTCAGCGCCGCCCACAACCGCCGGATCGACGAGCTGGAAGAGCGGATCGCGGCGCGCCTGCCTGAAAGTTCAGCTCTGTCCCCCGGGGACCCCGACCTGCGGCTGGCCATATTGGGCAAGCCCAACGCCGGCAAGTCGACCCTGGTGAACCGGCTGACCGGTGAAGACCTCTCCATCGTCAGTCCTGAACCGGGGACCACCCGGGACCCCATCCACGGGCGCTTTGAGTTCAAGGGGACGACCTTCCGGGTCGTCGATACCGCCGGCATCCGCCGCAAGGGAAAGGTCGGCGAAAACATCGAGTACTACTCGGTGAACCGGGCCCTGAAGACCATCGAGGAGAGCGAGGTTGTTGTCCTGCTGATCGACGCCGTCGAAGGACTGAGCGATCAGGACAAGAAGATTGCCTACCAGATCGTCAAAGACGGCCGGGGCATCATCCTGGGGATGAACAAATGGGACCAGCTTCCCAAGGTGAAGAACCAGCTCGAAGCCTACACCGACCGGATCCGGTTCCTGTTCCCCGTTCTGAGTTTTGCCCCCGTTATCCCCCTGTCGGCCAAGGAGGGCACGGGCATCCCGGAACTCCTCAATGCCGCCCTCAAGATCCAAAAGCAGCTTCATCAGCGCATCGACACGGCCAAGCTCAACGAGATGCTCAAGATCTGGATGGAGGACGTGCCCACGGCCCAGGTGAAGGGCGTGATCTACAAGATCCGCTATCTGACCCAGGTCAGCGCCCTTCCGGTGAAGTTCGTGGCCTTCGGCAACCACGGAAAGGACACTCCGGGTTCCCTGACCCAGTACCTGGTCAACCGCATCCGAAAGGATCTGGGCTTCCAGGATGTTCCCCTCGAACTCGTGGTCAAAGGCGGCAAAGAAAAGTGAAAGCTCGGGTCTTGGCGCTGGGTCTCTTCCTGGCCGCCTTGAACTTGGCCGCCCAGGATTGGGATGCCGACCCGTCGGCGTCGCCGGTACCGACCACGGCCCTGGCCCGTCAGTCGGAGGTTTCGATGGGGCTGCTGGCCAAGACCCCGGTGGAACGGCTGAAACCCATGTCTATTCAGGATCCCTCGGGGACGAGGATTTCCGTTCAGCTGGTCCGCAAGGGTGCCGGCGAAAATCGGCTCTGGGAACTGCGCTGGGAGCCCGGTGCGGCCTGGGGTGCGGGCACGTGGGTGGCCTTCCGCGACGGTTTGGGCCGCCTCAGGGAAGTCCGGGTCATCCTCCTCGAGGGGAGCGACGGCGCTGACCACAGGGTCGCCCAGGCTGGCACGTGGATCCGGCTCGTCCCCATGGGCCGGGGCAGCAATTGCCGCATTGATCTCTTCCTGGCGGGGCGCCTTGTGACCGGGGGATGGACCGTGCCGGCCACCCTCCTGGACGCCATGGAAAGCGACGATGGGTGGCTTTGGGAGACGACGGCCCGCAGTATCGACTGGAATTCCTTGCTGCCCCAACGGCGGTGGGACGACGAGAAAGTTGAGGCCCTTCAAGGGCGTGTCCACAAGCTGCTGTCCACCATGCCCGAAAACCGGCTGGGCGTCTGGTGGCCCGACGCGAGGTCGAGCCCGACGGGAACGTCTGACACCGGGGCCCCCTGGGGTTCCTGGACTTCGCTGTCCGAGCAGCCCGGTGCGGCGACCCGTGGCTTGGGCCCCTGGGGCGTAAGCCTGTGGGTGGCCACCGGAGTTTTGCGCGGCTGGAAGGGCGAATTCCCAACGTGGCAATCGCTCATGGAACAGAGGATTACGATGCCCGGATATTCCCAGGCCAACGTTCCCGACGATATCACAACCGACGCCGGCTTCGGCTTGGACTGGATTCGAAACCTGGGGCTCGCGGTCTCCCGGGTCGCCCATCCGACCCGACCCCTCACGAACGAATCCGCCGACGTCAGGGATCTCCCCTTCCTTGATCCCGTCCCCGGGGTGGGGTACGCCGCCGAGGACTTTCCTGCTCTGATCCATTTGTTGGCTGTCACGCATCCGGGCCAGGTCTACCTGGCGACCCTCAGCGCTCAGAAAGCCGACGCCTCTGGTTCACCTGCCGTGACCTTCCAGGATCCTGTGGTCCTGCTCCCCTGGGTCGGAACC
>JAHFSN010000036.1 GCA_023265735.1 Spirochaetaceae bacterium
GGCGGTATGAGTGTGGTCATCAAGGCCGACCTCGATGCCCTCGAGAAGAAGAAGGGAACCTCGCTGACCAAGGCGGATCGCGACGACGCGGTGGCCCGGGCCATCGAAGTTCTCAAGAGCCGCATCGACACCTTCGGCGTGTCCGAACCCGTAATCAAGCGGGAATCGGGTGGTGACCGGATCTTCATCGAGCTCCCGGGAGACGTCGACCCCGAGCGGGTCAACACGTTCCTGCGGGGCAAGGGTTCCTTGAGCTTGAACATCGTCGATGACGCTGCCACGGCGGCCGTGAACGCCTGGATCGCCGCCAACCCCAGTTCCGTCGACGACAAGGGTGTGGTGACGGGGATTCCCGCCGACGTCATGGGCGCTGGTCTCGAACTGCGCACCTACTACAAGAAAGACAGATTTGGAATCGACCAGTTTGTGAACCGCCAGGTCATCAAGACCGAGGACAAGTACTTCCTCGACGGCATCCACATCACCACGGCTGGGGTGGAGCGCGACCCCGTGTCCAACCAGCCCACGGTCAACTTCGTCCTCGACAGCGAGGGGGGCCAGCACTTCTACAAGATGACCCAGGAGAACGTGGGCAAGACCATGGCCGTCGTTCTCGACGACAAGATTCGCGCCGGAGCCCGGATCAGCGAGGCCATCCCCGGCGGAAGCGTGCGGGTGACCGGCTTCGACGTCAAGGACGCCAACGACCTGAAGACCACCCTGAAGACCGGGGCCATGCCCGTCAATCTGATCGTCCAGAGTTACACCAACGTTGGAGCCACGTTGGGGAATGACGCCATCACTTCCGGCCTGAACTCCATCCTCTGGGGTATGATTTTGGTGGCCGGCTTCATGCTGGTCTACTACAAGGGCGCGGGCATCAATGCGAATGTGGCCCTGATCATCAACATGTTCATCGTGATCGCGGTGCTCGGCGTGTTCAACATGACCCTGACGCTGACTGGTATCGCGGGATTTGTCCTCACCATGGGTATCACCGTGGATGCCAACGTGATCATCTTCGAGCGGATCAAGGAAGAGTACTGGTCGGGCAAGTCTCCGGCCACGGCCATCGACATCGGCTTCAAACGGGCCTTCTGGACCATCATGGACTCCCACGTCACGTCGCTGATCGCCGTTCTCTTCCTGTCGCTCCTTTCCAAGGGTGCCGTCCAGGGCTTCGCGGTGACCATGGCGGTCGGCCTCGTGGCCTCGCTCTTCACGTCGCTGTTTGTGTCGCGGTTGATCTTCGACTTCGAAGTTGAGGTGCTCAAGGCCAAGAGGGTCAGCATCGCCTGGAGGAAAATCTAATGCTCGTCAAGAAAGCTATCGGCTTCTCCAAGCTGCGCTACTGGATGTACGGTCTCTCGGTGGCCATGATCGTGGTGGTCTGGGTGGGAACGTTTCTCGAAGGTGGCTTCAACCTGGGAATCGACTTCAAACCTGGTCTGAGCCAGACGATACAGCTGACCGCCGGGAACCCCACCATCGAGTCGGTTCGGGCCGCCCTCAAGGGTTCGGAGCACAATTTCACGGTGCAGCCCGTGGGAGCCCCCGCCGATCACAAGTTCCAGATCCGGGCCGTGGCCTCCGCCGACGAGGCGAAGGTCCAGAACTTGCAGGAAGTGATCTCCGGCAAGGCGAAGGCCGCCCTCGAAGCCAAGTTCGGCGCCGGGAGCGAGACGGTTCTGGAGTCAGAATTCATTGGCCCCAGCCTCTCTAGTGAGCTGGTGGTTCAGACGACGTGGATCGCGTTGTCCGCGATCTTGGTCATCCTTCTGTACATCTGGTTCCGATTCAAGTTCGCCTACGCCTTGGCGGCCATCATCGCCCTGATTCACGACCCGATCTTCATCCTGGGTCTGATTGGGATGATTCACATGGAGGTCACCACGGCGACCATCGCCGTGATCCTGACCATCATCGGGTACTCGTTGAACGACACCATCGTCGTCTTTGACCGGATTCGGGAGAATATCCGTCTCCATCAGGGCATGAACATGTACGAGCTGATCGATCTGGCCATCACCCAGACGTTGAGCCGGACCTTGGTATCGTCCCTCACCGTTATCCTCGCCATGGCGGCCGTCTTCGTCTTTACGCAGGGCTCAATCAAGGACTTTGCCGAGGCGCTGATCATTGGTGTCGTGGTGGGAACCTACTCGTCCATCTTCATTGCCGCACCGATGATGGTGGGATTCTCCGGGGGCAAGGCTCCCAAGGAGAAGGAGCCCAAGGCCATTTCCGAGGATGGCGTCGAAGCCTAGCCCCGTTCCGCTTCCGAAAAGAAAGCCGCCCTTACAGGCGGCTTTTTTATTTCCCGGACGAGGAATCCCGGTTCTGGGGAATCTGCCAGGCTTCGAGGCACTGGTACCACGCCCGGGGACCCACATGGCGCCGGATCCGGGGCAAACGAGCTTCCAGTTCCTGGGAGTGGGCCAGGGGTGCCGGTCCGAGGAGCGGTGACGAGGGCGAAACGTGGGCGGGCAGGTCGTGGGAAGTGTCCATGGTTACCTCAAGAAAAAAGATCGAGCTGGCCGTCGGCGGCGGGCTGAACCGAAACAAATGGCGCGGGCGGGGCTTCCAAACCAAGGGAGAGCTCCTTCCACCCTCGGGCGGAAACCTCGGCATTCCAAGCCAGCGAGAGATTGTGCCACAACAGAGGCCATTCCGCGGAAGGACTCTCTACCGCCGCTTGAAAACGCTTGAGGAGGACGAGCGCCTCCCCGAGGCTGGCCCGGTCTCGGTCGCCTTCCCGCACCGAGGAAAGCAGAAACCGAAGCCAGAGGAGGGCGGCTCCTTCAGGGTCCCAGCCCGAGGTTCCCAAAGCCGCCAGGCGATAGGTTTCGGGACGGCCCCAGAGGCCAACTCCCTGGTCGAAGAGGATGGTTTCGTCGAAGTCCCGCCACTCCAGCTGCACCCAGGCCCATCGGTACGCGGCCTTGGCCCTCTCGGGCTGCCAGACCGACACGGCTTCCAGCCAGTCTCCCAGTCCCTGCCAGAACAGCCCCTCATCGTCGGCTTCCAGGCCCTCTGACACGTCCTGCACACACTGAAGCAGAACCGGGTCCGGTCGGGCCACCTCCTCGGCAAGGTTCCTTTGAGCGGGCGGCAGACGCTGAACCTGTCCGGACACCAAACCTTCGACGACGGCCGCCAGGGCCGTCACCGGGCTACGGGGAGAGATTTGGGCCAAGTGGGCGCGCACGGCCTCGTCGAGACCCTCGTAGTAGAAGTGGAGGGCCAGGATGCCGTGGCGCCACGGCTGAAACGGAGAGTCCGCTTGGAGGGTGTCCAGGGCGTCGAGAACCTGGGGTTCCTCCATGCCGTTGGTCACGGCTTCGAAGGCGTCCGAAATGATCAGGGCTTCCTGGCGCCACACATGGCTGTCGGCCAGGAGCGGTGACTCCAGGATGAGACGGGGGTGGATGAGGTGCTCCTCCAGATCCCGGAGGGACTGCCGCCGGAGGGCCGGCTGGGAGGTCCCCAGGGCCTGCCGGAGGGCCTGGTCCACCGCCTGACGATGAAATTCAACGGCTTGTTCGGCTTGGGAAATACTATGCGGCTTCACGGCTTTCCTTGCAAACGGCCGGAAAATACCTCAGGCCGGTATGATCTTATCGGCACGAAGCTTGGTAATCTCATCAGAATTCAGCACGCGCTGAATGTCGAGATCCTGCTTTTCTACCAGGCGGACGATGGGGAACTCTGCCAAGGGGTTATGGGACTCGTCGGTGAGAAGTTTGACGTCGGGGTGCCGCGGATCGGCGGGGTTGGCATCGTTCACCAGGGCAATCGAGCCGTTCTTCAGTTCCACGTGGGACCCGATGGGGTACAGAGAGAGCGTGAAGACCAGACGGCGGACAATCTGCTCGTCGTAGGCCTTCTTGTTCTCCTTGAGGAGCTCCAACAGGCTGGCGTGTCCATTTCGGGCGATCCGGTAGGGCCGGTTGGCAATCTGGGCATCGTAGGCGCTCGCCACGGCGAGGATCTTGGCGCTCATGGCGATCTTGTCACCCGTGAGGCCCTGGGGATACCCGGTCCCATCTTCCTTTTCGTGGTGCTCCAGGACGGCCAGGGTGACGTTCGGCGGAAATCCGAGTTCCCGGAGGGTTCGGTAGCCGAGGAGGGGGTGGGCCGACAGCGCCCGCTTTTCGGCATCGGTGAGGGGCCGGTTCGCATTCTGGAACGTATCGGGGAGCTTGAACATCCCCAACTCGTGGAGGAGCCCGGCCATGCCCAGCTCGATGAGCTTATGGGACGGGAGCTTCATCGTATCCCCAATGGCCACCGACAGGATGGCCACGTTCACGGAGTGGCTGATGATGTAGCTGAACCCATTGCGGTCAAGGTCGGCGAGCCGGAGGATGAACCTTCGGCTCTTCTTGAGGACGGCGATGATGAGCTTCACCTGCTCATTGAGCGGTTCGATGGGGATCATGGAGCGCTTGAGGAAGGTGTCGAACAGTTTGTGGGTAAACTCCAGCAGAAAGGAATAAAACTTCTGCGTCTCTTCCTTGGCCTGGGCGTCTTCCAGGGTGTCCTGCACCGTCGGGCTAGCGTTTTCGGAAGACGCTGCTTCGACGACGCTCTTGGCCGTCACGGCCTCTTGGCTGAAGATTTCCTTGTAGCCCCAGGCCTGGAGGGCCCGCACGAGTTCTTCTGTCACAGGGGTCTCGGGCGTCAGGAGGATGAAAGTTTCATCGAGGTAAGCGGTTCCTGTGAGGAAAGAATTCGGCTTTAACGTTTGGAGGGGAATGCTTTTCAAGGTTGGCTCCGTTGACCCATTGTGTCTAATTATCTACACTAAATAGGGTAAAAAGCAAGCCATGAAGTTTAAAACCCTGTTCCTGCTCTTCAATGCCATTATCGTCATCTCCTTCGCGTTCATCTTCCTGATGCCGCTTCCCGTTTTGGGGTGGGAGTATGCCCTGAGCTTCTGGGGACAGAACTGGCTCATCGCCGTCCTGTTCGTCGTCCTGCTCGCGGGGATTGACTCCTATTTCCTGGCCCAGTGGCGCCTGTTCTCCCTTCTGGAACGGGAGGATTGGCCCGGACTCACGGCCCTTCTGGAAGCCGAACTGAGCCGCCGTGGGGCGCTGAGTCTTCAGCGGACCAAGATCTTCCTCAACGCCTGCCTCATCAGTCAGAACCCCGGGCGGATCTCGCAGTTACGGGAAGATTACCTGGCCCGGAAGGTCAAGTTTGTGCCCAAGGTGGCCCTCAGCCTGGGGCTCCCCCTCGTTCTTGAGGGAAAGGCCCCCGCCATCGAGGCGTTCTTTGGTCCCTTGGCCGAGGACAAGCGTACCGGGCCGGATCGGCCTTGGATCCGCTGGTGCCTGGCCTTTGGTCGGCTCCTCAACCAGGATGCCGAAGGCGCGAAGCCCCTGCTGGAGACGGGTTTGGCCGACAAGAAGCAGCCCCTGCTGCAGCTCCTCTCCCTCTATCTCCTCGACAATCTCAAATCGGGCGACTTCGACCTTCGGCAGCGGCTGGAGGCCGAGAAGGCCGCCTTGGCGAGCCGAATGACCCCCAAAGAATGGACGGCCCACATCGACCGGCTCAAGGAACGGGTCATCCTCGTCCTCTTTATGGAAAAGCTGATCGGCGAGGCCCGACAGTGGCTCTCCGACCCGCAAGGAGTCCAACCATGACCGTGATTCATTCCGACAAGGCTCCCAAGGCCATCGGACCCTATTCCCAGGCCATCGAGGCCGGGGGTTTTGTCTGGTGCTCGGGTCAGATTCCCCTCGATCCTTCGACCATGCAGGTGGTGGAGGGGGACGTTTCGGTCCAGGCCCGGCGGTGCCTCGACAACCTGAAGGCCGTGGCCCAGGCCGCGGGGTCGTCCCTCGAGAACGCCGTCCGTTGCGGCGTCTTTCTGGTGTCCATGGACGATTTTGCGGCGGTGAACGCCGTTTACGAGCAGTATTTCCCGGGCAAACCCGCCCGAACCACCGTCGAAGTCAGTCATTTGCCCCGGGGAGTCCGGGTGGAGATCGACTGCGTTCTCTTCAAAGGCTGACCATGGAACCCGTTCAGAAATCCAGCAAACTCGACAATGTGCTCTACGACATCCGGGGCGCGGCCCTGGTTCAAGCGACGAAGATGGAGGCCGAGGGGTACCGCATCCTGAAGCTCCATACCGGGAACCCGGCCCCCTTCGGGTTCAACGCCCCCGAAGAAGTGGTCCGCGACATGATCGTGAATCTGAACAACGCCCAGGGCTATTCCGATTCCAAGGGCATCTTTGCCGCCCGGAAGGCCGTCATGCAGTCGACCCAGGAGAAGGGCGTCAAGGGCGTCGACATCAACGACATCTGGATCGGGAACGGGGTCAGCGAACTGATCACCATTTCCCTCCAGGCCCTGCTGAACAACGGGGACGAGCTCCTGATTCCGGCACCCGATTATCCTCTGTGGACCGCCGCGACCAACCTGGCCGGCGGGAAGGCCGTCCACTACCGCTGCGACGAGCAGTCCGACTGGGCCCCCGATCTCGAAGACATGGAGCGTAAGATCACCGACCGCACGGTGGGCGTGGTGGTCATCAATCCCAACAATCCCACTGGGGCCATCTACCCCAAGGCCGTCCTCGAGGCGATCATCGACATCGCCCGGCGCCACGGCCTCATCGTGTTCAGCGACGAGATTTACGACAAGATCGTCTACGACGGCGACCCCCACTATTCCATGGCGTCCCTGGCCGACGACGTGCTGTTCGTCACCTTCAACGGACTCTCGAAGGCCTACCGGGCTGCAGGGTTCCGGTCGGGGTGGATGTACCTGGCCGGGGCCAAACACCTGGCCACCAACTACCGGGAAGGTCTGGACATGCTGGCCAACATGCGCATGTGCGCCAATGTGCCGGCCCAATACGCCATCCAGACGTCCCTGGGGGGCTACCAGAGCATCAACGACCTGACCAAACCCGGAGGGCGTCTGTACGAGCAGCGCACCTTCTGCTGGGAGAGGGTCAACCGTATCCCTGGGGTCAGCTGCGTGAAGCCCCGGGCGGCCCTGTACTGTTTCCCCAAGCTTGACCTCAAGAAATTCCACATCGAAGACGACCAGAAGTTCATCTACGACTTCCTCGTGGCCAAGCGAGTTCTCCTCGTCCAGGGCAAGGGTTTCAATTGGCCCGAGCCCGACCACTTCCGGATCGTGTTCCTGCCCAACATCGAAGACCTGAAAGCCGCCCTCGACGGCCTCGAGGAATTCCTGGTCGACTATCGGCAAGGTTAGGAGGCCCCATGCGGCTGTGTCTCGTCCTTGGACTCCTGCTCACCGGGTTGGGCCCGGCGTTTGGACAGCTGCAGTACCCCTTTCCCTACGTCGACCTGGGGAAGGCCCAGGTTCTCATCGACACGCTGACCAAGGAAAATGAGTCGCTCAAGAAGGAACGCGAGCAGTTGGGCCAGAAAATCGAGGCTCTGCGGGCCCAGATTTTGACTTCCCAGCAAGGGTCCAGCGCCTTGGTGCCTCTGCTGGAAGACGTGAGGGCCCGAAACGCCGACCTCGCGACCCTCCTGGATTCCCTGGTCGACCGAGGTCTCCGGGTGAAGGCCCAGGCCGCCCTCGACAAGAACCACGCCACCGAGAAGCGCCTGGCCCAGCGCATCGACGAACTGGGGGCCCGGACCATCGATTGGGGGAACCAGATGCAGCAGCTAGTCGATCAGGCCTCCATCGACGACGCCCGGCTCAAGCGCAACACCGAAGACATCATCGTGCTCCAGGCTACGGTGGCCAAGACCAAGGCCCAGCAGGATAGGCTCACGGCCGTCATGGACCAGGTCGACACGCTCTCGGCCAAGGCCGACGGGGCCCTCAAGTAACCGATCGGACGGTCCCCGTTTGGCAGTCCTGGCACAGGCCGTAGAGGGTAATCGAGTGGCCCGCGATCTGGAAGCCGGCGTTGTGGGCAATTTGCTCCAGGGCCGCCGAATCGAAGCAGTAGGTGAGGGTCACGATTTTGTGGCACTGGCTGCAGGCCAGGTGGTGGTGGTGGGCATGGCCCGGAGCCACCCGTTCCCCGCAAACCCTGTACAGGCGTGTCCCGTCGGGAAACTCTACTTGATCGAGGACTTCGTGTTCAACGAGGCTTTTGAGGGTCCGAAAGACCGTGGCTCGTCCCACGCCGTCCTTCTGCCGCATCCGGGTCCAGAGCTCGTCGGCCGTAAACCCTTGGCCCGTTCGGGCGAGTTCCCCGAGGAGTTCGAGGAGGAGCTGGCGCGGACCGCTCTGCCTCTGTCCGATCTGCGTGAACACTGCCTCCAACTCTTCGGCGATCCAGTGGGGCTCGGCCTCGAAGTCTTTCATACGTCTTCCCCTTCCTCGGCATCGGCCGCGTGGTGGTGGTGGCTGTGGGCGGGTTCCTCGGGGGCGACCCGGGTCAGGCGGCGGCCCAGGAGCAGCGATATCCCGTAGGTGAGGGCCGACAGCGTGCAGATGAAGAAGCCGACCGGGGCGTTGTCAAAGGGACCCGCGAACGCGAGAACGAGACCACCCCAGGTAATGGCCAAGGCCAAGGCGACCGCCAGCCCCAGGGTCGCCAAGGGGCCCCGGCGCCATTGGAACGCGGCCCCGGCCGGACCTACCAGGAGGGCGGACGAGAGGAGAACCCCCATGCTCTGAACGCTGACGGCCGTAGCCGCGGCCAGGAGGAGGAGGAAGACCACGCCCAGGGTCCGGGTGGAAACTCCCCTGGCCCGGGCCGTGGCGCCGTCGATGCTCGCGAAGAGCAGGGGACGAAACACCGCAGCCAGGACCGTCAGGACCACCACGGCCACGACGCCCGATCCCCAGAGGACGGCGTCGGACACGCTGAGGAGGGAACCAAAGAGAAGCTTGACTCCTCCGGCGGCGTGGGACCCCGGCATCTGGGCCTGGAGGCTTAGGAAGAGGACGCCCAACCCCAGGGAAAAGCTCAGGATCATCCCGATGTCGATGTCGCGTCCCTTCACCCTATCCCCGAGGTTGCCCAGGAGGACGGCGGCGAGGAGTCCGAGTCCGAGCATGCCCCAGAGGGGACCGAATCCGAGCAGGACGCCCCCCGTGGCCCCGGCAAAACCAATATCCGTCAGGGCCTCACCGGCAAAGGTCACGGCCCGGAGGACCATGAAGTACCCCACCAAGGAGCACAAAAGGGCCGCGATGGTGCCCTCCAGAAGGGCCCTTTGAAACACCTGGGAGGCGATCAGTGCTTCCACGGGAACCTCCGGACGCCCCACCGCACGGCGAGGTAGACGAGAAATGAAACCGTGGTCACAAAGAACCCCACGGGGATGGTGTCGAGCCAGATCGCCAGGCCCAGCCCCGCGAGCACCTCAACTTCCGCAAAGACGACGGCCAGGAGCAGTCCTGCCCAGGACCGCCGGGTCAGCAGCCGGGTCGAGGCGGCCGGCCCCACCAGGAGGGTGAACACCAGCAGCGTTCCGGTGACGGGGACAGTCCGCGCCACCATGAGCGCCGTAAGCAGCAGAAACACCCAGCCGAGAAGACGGACGGGGACGCCCCGGGCCCGGGCCGCCTCGGCGTCGAAGGTGGAGAACAGCAGGGGGCGGAAGAGGACGAGGAGCACCAGGACCACCGCCACGCTGGTGATCAGGGTTCCCCAGGCCTCGGCCCCATCGATCCCCAGGAGGGAGCCAAAGAGGATACCGTAGGCCCTCTGGGTCGAACCCCTGTAGAGACTCAGAAACAGGGCGCCCAGCCCCAGGGCAAAGACCATGACGATCCCGATGCCCTGGTCCCTCTGGCGCGACTCCTTGCCCAGAAAGGAGAAAACCGTGGCGGCGCCGCCGCTGAACGCCAGGAGTCCCCAGAAGGGAGGGAGGCCCAGGACGACGGCCCCCATGGCCCCCGCAAAGCCGATGTTGGGGAGGGCGTGGGCCGCGAAAGTCATGCCCCGGCCCACCAGAAAGTACCCCACCACCGAAGCACCGAGGGCCACGGACGTGGCGGCCAAGAGGGCGTGGCGAAGGAAGGCGTAGGTGAAGAGGTCTTCCATCACGTCTCCGCCCCGACCACGAAGCGGCGTCCGAGGGCGGCGACGACCTCGACGGGGGCTCCGTACAGCCGGGAAAGCACCTCGCTGGTGATCACTTCGTCGGGAGGCCCCGCGTGGCTTCGCCCGTTGGCCAGGTAGAGGACCCGATGGATTCGGGTCACCAGGGGATTCACGTCGTGGGCGGCCAGGAGAACCGAAATCCCCCGGGACTGGCGAACTCTGTCGACCAGATCGATGACCTCGGCCGAATGGGCGATGTCGAGGCTGGCCGTGGGTTCGTCGAGGAGGAGGAGGTCGGGCTCCGACACCAGGGCCTGGGCCAGAAGCAGTCTCTGGCGTTCGCCCCCCGATAGCTCGCCCATGGAGGCCTTGGCCAGGTGCCGGGCGTCGACCTCGTCGAGAACCCGGTCGATGAGGGCTTCGCGCCGGCGGCTCGGCCACCCCGGCCCCCAGCGGTGACCGTCGAGCCCAAACCCCACAATCTCCCGGGCCCGAAGCGCCGTGGACGTCTCGAGGCTGTGAAACTGGGCCATGTAGCCAATTCGGCGGTTTCCCTGGCGGGGAGGGGCCCCCAGCACCGTGGCCGACCCCGCAGACAGGGGGAGGAGCCCCAGAATGGCCTTGAGCAGAGTGCTCTTCCCC
>JAHFSN010000442.1 GCA_023265735.1 Spirochaetaceae bacterium
TGAAGATCATTTTCAAGATCAAAGAGGATGACCCGCGTAACCCGGGGGTTATCGCCGACTGCACGGGTGACAACGCCGGCGACTCGGTCGGCCCGACGGCCGACGGCTTCGAGACCTACGGCGTCACGGGCGTGGCCCTCATCACCTTCATCCTGCTGGGCATCCTGCAGGACACCGGCCTGGCCAGCACCATCGCGGGGGCCGCCGGGCTGACCCAGGCCACCTTGCAGCTCAAGCTCCTGACCTGGATCTTCGTGATGCGCGTCCTCATGATCGTGACCTCGGTGGTGGCCTACGCCATCAACACCCAGGTATCCCGGGCCCTCTACAGCAAGAAGGATGATTTTGACTTCGAGCAGCCCCTGACGAACCTCATCTGGATCGCCGGCATCCTGTCAATCGGCATGACCTTCCTGGTCAGCTGGTGGCAGCTGGGCGCCCTGCCTGGGAACCTCTGGCTCGTCCTTTCGGTGATCATCAGCTGCGGAACCGTGGGCGCGGTGCTCATCCCCGAGTTCACCAAGATCTTCACCAGTCCCAAATCGCTCCACACCAAAGAGGTGGTCACGGCCAGCCGGGAAGGCGGCGCGTCCCTCAACATCCTGTCGGGTCTGGTGTCGGGCAATTTCTCCGGGTTCTGGATCGGCATCCTCATCGTGGCCCTCATGGCCGTGGCGTACTTCGCGTCGAACTGGGGCCTGGCCAACTTCATGGTCTACCCGGCGGTGTTCGCCTTCGGTCTGGTGGCCTTCGGCTTCCTGGGCATGGGTCCCGTGACCATCGCCGTCGACAGCTACGGCCCGGTGACCGACAACGCCCAGTCCGTCTACGAACTCTCGCTCATCGAGGAAATCCCCGGTGTGGCCAAGGAGATTGAGAAGGACTTCGGTTTCAAGCCCGACTTTGAGAAGGCCAAGCATTACCTCGAGGCCAACGACGGCGCCGGCAACACCTTCAAGGCCACCGCCAAGCCCGTGCTCATCGCCACCGCCGTGGTGGGCGCCACGACCATGATCTTTTCGCTCATCCTCGTGATCAAGGAAACCCTGGGGGTCGATCCGGGGGCCATCCTGAACCTCCTCAACCCCTTCACCCTCCTGGGACTCCTGTGCGGCGGGGCGGTGATCTACTGGTTCACCGGCGCCTCGACCCAGGCCGTCATCACCGGTTCGTACCGGGCCGTGGAGTACATCAAGGAACACATCAAGCTCGACATGGGCGGTGAGAAGAAGGCCGACACGGCCCAATCCAAAGAAGTGGTCAAGATCTGCACCCAGTACGCCCAGAAGGGCATGTTCAACATCTTCATCGTGGTGTTCTGCCTGG
This sequence comes from Spirochaetaceae bacterium, assembly GCA_023265735.1. Classification (GTDB taxonomy): domain Bacteria; phylum Spirochaetota; class Spirochaetia; order JABEVK01; family JABEVK01; genus JAIFLN01. The sequence continues at coordinate 1,327 of JAHFSN010000442.1, forward strand.
CCCTGGCCTTCGCGTTCTTCAGCGCCCCGGCCTGGGGCGGCAACGGGGCGGTGAGCTTCTTTGTCAGCTACCTCATCGGCATCTCGATCTTCGGCCTCTACCAGGCGGTCTTCATGGCCAACGCCGGCGGCTGCTGGGACAATGCCAAGAAGATCGTGGAGGTCGACCTGAAGGAGAAGAACACTCCCCTCCACGAAGCCACCGTCATCGGCGACACCGTGGGCGATCCCTTCAAGGACACGAGCTCCGTGGCCATGAACCCCATCATCAAGTTCACCACGCTGTTCGGCCTCTTGGCCATGGAAATCGCCATCTCGGCGACCTTCCAGAGCGTGGCCCTCTGGGTGGGCCTGGTCTTCTTTGCCGTGGCCCTGTTCTTCGTCTGGCGCTCGTTCTACGGCATGCGGATTCCTGTGATCCAGGAAGTCGCCGCCGACCAGGAGAAGGATCGCTGCGAAGACTGAGTTCACCAGGATTTGATAAGAAGGCCGTCCCCAGGGGCGGCCTTCTTCTTTTGGGGAGGAAGACCACCACGAAAGACACGAACAGCACGAAAAGGCGGGAGAAACGCGGCGTGCAGACCTCGTTTGCCATCCCGCGAACTCATTTCGTCGTCCCGCTGACCTAGCTTGCGATCCCGTGAACTCATTTTGCCATTCCGCGGACCTCGTTTGCCATTTTACTGAGTCCGTTTTCCATTTTGCGAGAGAGAAGCGGGTCCGGATCACCGGTCGGTCAGCGGTCTTCCTTCCGAAGCTCCTTGTGGTCTTCTCCTCGTCCTCCAGACCTTCTGTAAGCCCATCGTTCCTGGTATAGTGTCGGTTCGCGGAGATAACGACCATGAAACAAGACAGTACCGAATCACCCAACGAAAACTTTGCAGCGATGTACGAAAAGAGCTTCTCGGGAATGGGCTCCTACAAGAGCGGACAGCTGGTGGAGACCCAGATCCTCTCGATCTCGAAGGACTGGATCTTTCTGCAGCTCAACGGGAAGAGCGAAGGCGTCCTGGCCCGGGAGGAACTGGCCGACAAGGAGGGCAACCTCTCCGTCAAAGAGGGAGACCTGCTGAAGGTCTTCTTCCTCAAGGCCGACAACGGAGAGCTTCTGTTCACCACCCGGATCAGCGGCGAATCGGCCGGACCGGATATGCTGGAGCAGGCCTACCGGGAGAAGATCCCCGTGGAAGGCGTGGTGGAAAAGGAAATCAAGGGCGGCTTCGAGGTGAAGATCGGCGACGTTCGCGCGTTCTGCCCCTATTCCCAGATGGGTCCCAAGCGCGCCGACAATCCCGCCGAGTACATCGGCAAGCACCTGACCTTCAAGATCCAGGAGTACAAGGAAAACGGCCGCAACCTCCTGGTCTCCAACCGGGTCATCCACGAGGAAGCCCGCCAGGAGACCGTGGAGGCCCTGAAGAAGACCCTCAAGGAGGGCCAGGTGGTGAAGGGCACCATCCAGTCTATCCAGGACTTCGGGGCGTTTGTGGACCTGGGCGGCGTCCAGGCCCTGCTGCCGGTCTCGGAGATCGGCCGGTCCCGGGTCGATAACATCC
>JAHFSN010000443.1 GCA_023265735.1 Spirochaetaceae bacterium
GTCGGGCCGCCCCGGGGGACTGAAACGGGACCTGTCTATTCAGGTGGAGTGATTGCAGGACGGGCGGTGAATCCGGAGTGGGGAACAGGGACTACGGAAGGGAAGGCAGGAGAAGAGAATGTGTTCGGGTTTGGGAGTTCGAAGAAATACCCTGTGGGGCCCCATACGGTTCGGCTCACGATCTAGAACTCTACGACGGTGTTTTGTGTGATGGAGGAAGGCTTTCGGCTGAACGGAAAGTTTGGAAAATACGGAAAAGGAAGCGAACCCATGACCCCCCAAGAGATCGTCGCTGGACAACTCAACGCCTACAACGCCAAAGACCTCGACGGCTTCCTGAGCTACTGGGACGCCGACGCCGAGTACTACGCCTTCCCCGACACCCTGCTGGCCCGGGGCCATGAAGAAATCCGGGCCCGGCACGTCGAGAGGTTCCGGGAACCCGACCTGTACGGCCGCCTGGTGTCGAGGACCGAGCTGAGTGGGTTCGTTGTTGACCAAGAAGTCGTGACCCGGAACTTCCCCGAGGGGTTGGGCACCCTGGACGTGGTCTGCGTCTACGAGGTGAAAGGCGAGAAGATTACCCGAGCGTGGTTCCTGTCAGGGACGAAGACGATTCTGTCGGGACCATCTTGATCCCTCCTCCTGCCCTTCTTAGCGTCCTTGGCGCCTTGAGCGAGCGAAGCGAGCGGGCGGTGAATCCTAATTCCCAGCAACAACCTCCCGTTCCCACTCCAGCAGCCGGCGCTTGCGTTCCACTCCCCACCGGTAGCCCGCCAAGGCGCCGTCGCCCCGGATGACTCGGTGGCAGGGGACGGCCAGGGCCACCCGGTTATGGGCGCACGCCGCCGCCACCGCCCGGACGGCCCGGGGGCGGCCGATGGCGGCCGCCACTTCGGCGTAGGTGGCCGTCTGGCCGGCGGGCACCGACTGCAGAAACTTCCACACCGCCACTTGGAAGGCCGTTCCCCGAAGGTCGAGGGGGAGGGCCGCCAGGGACGCCTTTTTCTCGAAGAACTCCGAGAGCGCCGCTTCCCACTGGGCGAAGAGGGGCTTCGACTCCCCGGGCATGGGTTCCAGCCGGGCGTGGGGGAACTCCCTTCCGAGGCGGGCTTCCAGGTCCTCCGGCGAGTCTCCAAACTGCAGGAAACACAGCCCCAGGGCCGTGGCTCCCATGGCCATGGGGCCCAGGGGCGTCGTGGTGACCGCCCAGTGGATGACCATCTGGGCGGCGCCCTTGCGGTACTGCCCCGGCGTCATCCCCAGGTTTCGGGGGATGTCCTCGTAGACCCGGCTGGACGAACCGAACCCGGCGCCGAAGACCGCGGGCAGCAGGGCCTCGCCCTCCTTCAAGCCTGCCTTCAGACGCTGGAGCCGAAGGGCCTTCTGGTACTCCTTCGGGCTGCTTCCCACTAGGGCCGTGAAGGCCTTCTGCAGATGGGCGGCGCTGTAGCCGGCGTGGGCGGCCAGGTCACCCAGGCGGAGGGGCTCGTCGGCGTGGGCCTCGATGTAGCGGCACAGCTCGTGGACTACCGTTTCGATGGACGACGTCACCGGACGGCCTCCTTTTGGTAGGCCTCTTCGGGGATCGAGGCCAGGGCCGAGGTCCGCACCCGGCCCGGGGCCAGGCCGTAGAACTGCTGAAAGCTCATGATGAGGGGCCGCCAGCGGTCGGGGTCGATCCGGTGGTCCGAACCCTCGGCCACCAGATCTTCCTCCACGGCCACCCGTTGAACCTCCAGCACAAAGAGGGACACGCCCTTGTCCAGGGGGTGCTCGTCGGCCAGGGTCGCCTCCAGGTGAACCGGAAACTCGGCCACCGACGCCGCGTCCACCACCGCCGTCGGTCCGGGGGTCACCCCCGCCGCGCCGAACTTGTCGCCCTCAAACCGGTACCCCCGGGCCGCCTTGTACGCCGGGACAGCTTCCACGCCCGTGGTCAGGGCCAACCGGTCCACCGCTTCCGCCTCCCGGTCCGACGGGAGGTTGATCACCGCCTCTCCCGTCCGTCTCAGATTCTCCACGGTCTTGGACCGCGTGTTGAGGCCCAGCACCGCCATTGAACCGAGCCAGAACACCGAGGAAAACGGCGCCAGGTTGTCGGTTCCGTCGGCGTTCCTCGTCGAAAGGACCACCACCGGGGTTCCGAAGTACAGGATGGAGGGACGAATCGTTCGTTTCATAGGACCAATCTACCGTCCCTCCCCGGCGAAAAAAATCCGAATCGTGCGATCGCCCAGAACGTCGCGTCGTGGTACCTTGCATCATGGGAGTCGAGATGATTGGGCACCTGGCCAAGGTGGGCGCACCGCCTTCTGCCCAGGTGTGGAGCCGGTTCTACAGCTTCCACGACGGCCTGACTCTGGACTACCTCTACGAGATGGAAGGGGATCTCTTGCGGGTTTGGTTTGAGGACAAGTCCCTGAACAACTTCATGGAAGCGAGGATCAACTCCTCTAGCAGCGCGTTCGAAGGGGCCTGGCAATGGCCCGGTGGCGGCTATGCCTTTCGGGCGACTCTGATTGATCCCGTTGGAGTACCGTGACGCGGTCCCGCGAACGTCTCAGGACCGGCACCAGGAGAAACAGATGACCGTGCCCGAACAGATCCAGGCCTATCTCGAATCACAGCCCGAAGAGAAGCGCGCCGATATGAACGCGCTGCACGCCCTGTTCTTGCAGCTGCTTCCCCAATGCCGCCTGTGGTACCTCGACGGTAAAGACGAACACGGGCGCGTGGTGACCAACCCCAACATCGGCTACGGCCATCAGACCCAGGTGTTGGCCGCTGGGAAGACCCGAGAGTTCTATCAGGTGGGGATGAGCGCCAACACGGCAGGCATTTCCATCTACCTCATGGGACTCCCCGACAAGACCTT
>JAHFSN010000444.1 GCA_023265735.1 Spirochaetaceae bacterium
AGCTCATCGAGGGCCTGGCCCTGGAAGTTCTTCGTCATCAGGTCTTGGGCCCGGTCGAGGTGCACCTTGGACTGCACCTTGCGCAGGGCGTCCTCCGGGGAAGTCTTGCGCAGCAGCCAGGTTTCAAAAGCCAGGGCGTAGGTCTCATTCGAAGGGTCAAAACCCAGGGCCATTCGGAACGCTTCGGAAGCCTCGGGGCCCCGCTGGAGCCGGCTGAGAGCCACGGCCCGCAGGTACCACGCCCGAGGGTCCTTGGCGCCCCGCAGGGACGGCGGCCCCTGGATCACCTTGGACTCCAGGGTTTGGACGGCGTCCTGGTTGCGGCCCTCGTCGAGGAGGAGCCGGGCTTGAAGCAGCCAGCCACGCATATCCGTTTTGCCGCTCACCGAGAGAAACTGGTCCAAGGATGTCCGGGCTGCGACCCGGTCCTGCCGCCGGTAAAATTCTTCGGCGGCGGCAAAATGGACCCGCGGGTCCGAGGAGTGGAAACGAAGCGCGTCGGAGTACACCCGGTCGAAGCTGGACCGGTCTCCGCGGGCCGAGTCCACGTACATCAGCGACAGGAGGGCCCTCAGGTTGGACGGGTCGTTTCGCCGGAGCGCTTCAAACTGGTTCGAGGCCTGCTCCAGCCGCCCCTTCATCACCTGGTACTCTGCCAGGCCGAACTGGGCCTCTTGGTTCTTGGGCTCCCGGGCCAGGACTCCCTGAAACTGGGCAAGGGCCTCCTCGTACTTCATTTGACCGAGGAGGATGCGGCCGTAGAGCACGTTGACTTCGGGGTTGAGCTGTCCCAGCTTCAGGGCCTCGGTCACCTGTTTCGAAGCCTCGTCGTACTCTCCCAGCGCAAAGAACGATTGGGCGAGGCCCTCGAGGGCATCAAAATACTTGGGATTGGACCGAAGGGCCACCCTGTAGGAATCCACGGCTCCCCAGTAGTCGTCCCTCTGATACGCCGCTTCGGCGGCGCGAAAGCTGTCGAGGGCGGCCTGGGCCCAGGTCGAGGCGGACAGCAAGGTGAGGAAGACCAGGCACCCGAAGCGTCTCATTCTTCGGCCTCCTGGACCTCGTTGGCCGTCAGCTGCACCTTCACCGTCCGGATCTTGTAGCCGTCCATGTTCTGGACAATGAAGTCGGCCCCGCGCCACGACACCTTTTCATACCGGACGGGAATCTTGCCGAAGAGATCGAACACAAATCCTCCCAGGGTGTCAAAATCGTCGTTGGGAAGGTTGAGGCTCAAAATCTCATTGAGGTCGGCGATAGAAACCCGGGCGTCGCAGAGGTAGGTCCGGTCCCCGATTTCCAGGACGTCTTCGACGGAGGTGTCGAACTCATCCTGAATGTCGCCGACGATTTCCTCGATGATGTCCTCCATGCAGACGATACCCGAGACGCCCCCGTATTCGTCGACGGCCACGGCAATGTGAACGTGGCGCCTCTTGAACTCCTTGAGGAGGCTGTCGAGCTTCTTGGTTTCGGGGACGAAATACGGTTTGCGGACAAAGGTGGCCAGGGGAACGCTCTGGGGAATTTGGAGATCGTTCTTCATGAGATGCCGGAGCAGATCCTTCACGTAGAGGATGCCCGTCACGTTGTCGATGGTGTCCTTGTAGACCGGAAACCGGCTGTGGCCGCTCTCCGTGATCTTCTGCATCATCTCGGTGAACGCAATCTCCTCGGGCAGGAAGACGACGTCGATCCGGGGCACGATGACTTCCTTGACGGTGGTATCGCCCAGCTCCACCACGCCTTGGATCATCTCTTTTTCCTCGGAATTGAGGTCTGTCAGCTGGGATTCGTCCGGAATGCCCTGCCGGCCAAAGAGCCGGGACAGGAAATTTCGATTCTTCAAAATAACGTTTCCTTGATGGCCGTCAGGACCAATTCTTGGCGAATCAGCATTGGCTCCCCGGGGTCATTGGTCCCGTGGTCCCAACCCATAAGGTGGAGGAAACCGTGGACGGAAACCCGCTGGAGCTCTTCCTGAGGTTCCACTTCAAAGTATGCACCGTTGACCACAAGTGTGTCCATGCTGATCACGAGATCTCCATAACAGCCCTTTCCACGCGGAGCCCTGGGCCGGGAATCCTCTCCAGGTTCGGGCTCCGATTCAAAACTCAGCACATCAGTGGGTTCGTCCTTGCCCCGCCAGCGCCGGTTGAGCTCCTGAATGGCCGAATCGGACGTGAGGGTAACACTCACCTCCCAGTCTTCGGCCCCCAGGGCCACGAGGGCCCGACGGAGGAAGGCCTCGTATTGGGGGGCCCAGGGAGGAGATTCTGTGTCGAAAATCACGTCAAGCTCACGGAAGGCCATGGAAACTCCCCTGCACGGCGTCTGGGCCCCTAGCCTTCGTGTTTCTCGTAGGCTTCAATGATGCGGCGGACCAGGGTGGAGCGCACGACGTCCTTCTTTTCGAACACCGAGAAATGGACTTCCGGTATGCCCTCGAGGATGGTCCGGGCGTGGAGGAGGCCCGACTCCTGGGTTCGGGGCAGGTCGACTTGGGTCAGGTCTCCGGTGATCACGGCTCGGCTGCCCTCACCCAGACGCGTGAGGAACATCTTCATCTGGGTCTTGGTGGTGTTCTGGGCCTCGTCGAGGACGACGAAGGCGTTCTTGAGGCTCCGGCCCCGCATATAGGCCAGCGGAGCAATCTCGATGACCCGGTTCTCCTCCAGGCGGTTCAGAATTTCCGGGGGAACGAGGTCTTCCATGGCGTCGTAGAGGGGACGAAGGTAGGGGCTGATCTTCTGGGTCAGGTCTCCGGGGAGAAACCCGAGGTTCTCGCCGGCCTCCACGACGGGCCTGGTGAGGATGATCTTCCGCCTCTTCTTTGACAGCACCTCGGCCAAGGCCTGGGCGATGGCCAGGT
>JAHFSN010000445.1 GCA_023265735.1 Spirochaetaceae bacterium
CTCCACGGCATCATGCGGATCCGGGGGTTCGTCCAGGACGATGCCCACATCTTCTGCACCGAGGAACAGGTGGAGAGCGAGGTGAAGGCCTTCTGCGACCTCCTCACCGAGATCTACGCGGCCTTCGGTTTTGCCAAGGAGACGGTCATCGTCAAGCTGGCCCTGCGCCCCGAACAGCGTCTGGGCGACGACGCCACCTGGGACCGGGCCGAGGCCGCCCTGGGGAACGCGTGCCGGGCCGCCGGCTACGACTTCGTCGAATCCCCCGGGGAGGGCGCCTTCTACGGCCCCAAGCTCGAGTTCACTCTGGTCGACGCCCTGGGCCGGCACTGGCAGTGCGGCACCCTCCAGCTCGACTACCAGATGCCTTCGGCCGAACGGCTCAACGCCACCTACATCGGTGAGGACGGCCAGAAGCACCATCCGGTGATGCTCCATCGGGCCATCGTCGGTTCCTTCGAGCGGTTCATCGGCATCCTCATCGAAAACTACGCGGGGGCCTTCCCCGTGTGGCTGAACCCCATCCAGGCCGTGGTCGTGTCGGTGAGCACCAAGTTCAACGACTACGCCGAGCAGGTGGCCGGGGAGCTCCGGACGAAGGGCTTCCGGGTCGAGGCCGACACCACCGACCAGAAGATGGGCGCCAAGATCCGCGATGCTCAGATGCGCAAGGCCAGCTACATGCTCGTGGTGGGCGGCAACGAAGAAACCGAGCACACCGTGAGCATCCGAACCCGGTCGGGCGACCAGCACCCCGTCATGAAGGTCGAGGCGTTCGCCGCCTGGCTGGCCGAAAAGGTCGACACCAAAGTTCTGCTTTAGCCCAACCCGGGCAAGCAGGAACGCGAGAAAGACTGTCTCTGGAGTCGGGTGCCGGAACCTCCGGCCGAGGAGGGCCCATGAGACGGTGCTTCTGGGGCGCGACCCTGCTGTTGGCAGGGTGTGCCACGCTTTCGTACAGACCGCCCGAAGGAACCGAAGGAGCCGCGGTGCCTCTGGTGGTCACCGAATCACCGCGGTCGGTGGCCCTCGGGCGCTATCGGCTGACCCAGGTCCGTACCACCCTCGAGCACACGGACCTGCCCTTCCAGGAAGATGGGGGGACCTACACCGTGGAGTCGGGCGCCGAGTACTCCTTCCAGAGGGAGGCGACCCTGGCCCGGGTGGACCTTCTTCGGGTGGCCGATGTGACCCTGGGGTCCGACGGCCTCATCCAGACCTCGGTCTCGGTCACGAAGGTCACCCTGACGAGGGACCAGGCCCACGCCGAAGTCGCCGTCCAAAGGCCCCTGGGGTCGGACACGCTTCTGGAGTGGGCCGTTCCCCACCGGGTCGTGGTGTCGCTCGATTTCCACGCTTGGTCCGAGGGAAAGCCTGCCACGCTCTGGACCCAACCTGCGGGCCTCAAGGTGCAGCGGGACGGCGAGTTGCCCGTCTACGTCTCGCTCCTTCCCCCGTTTGCCGTGTTTGGAGTCGCCGACTCCTCGGCCCTCGACGACGAGACGGCCCTGGCCCTGCTGGTGGGATTTGAGGCCGTCACGAGGAACCTCGACCCCGGTCCCTTGGCGCTTCCGTCGAGGAACGACTGATCAGTAGACCAGGAGCAGGCGGGCGAGAAGCCGGGTCTGGTCGGCCAGAAAGAGGGCATTGACCTGGGCCACCTGATCACTGCCGATACCGTAGCCGATGGTCCGGGCCCGGGTCCCGGCCACCGTTCGCTGGCGATTGAGGAACTCGAGGAGGCCGTCGACTCCCTCGAGGGTCAGGCGCCCGGGGTCCAGGGCGTTTCGGACGAGGATGGGGTCGTCAAAAAGCGGCCCAAAGACCGGAATCGTGTTGAACTGGGTCTGTTTGAGGGTGTCGGCCACCTCGTCGCCCAACTGGGCCAGCTCGTCATCGATGATCCCTTTGTCCGAGTCGGTGAGGAGGTCCGAGGCCCGCTGGACCAGCAGTTCCCGGACGCGCTGCTCGACGTCGACCAGGTGGCCCAGGGTAGCGTCTTCCACGGTGGCGAACGAAACGAGGTCGGCCCCGTTGTCGATCGCCTTGGCCAGGCCCCGGACCACGGCTTCCATCTTGCTGTAGATCGCCTCGTTGGCCGGGTCCCGGGGGAGAAGAGAGCTGTCACCGGCGGCCCGAAGCACCGCATTGAGGTGGGTGAGGGCCGGGCTCTGGGCCGCCAAGGACCCCGCGACCAGGACCAGCCCCATGAGGAGTCCCCATCGAACCAGACGAGATTCCATGGGGTCAATGTACTTCTGAACCGACCCTCGTGTCTTTTTTACGGCCTCTGACTATCTTGGTCCTGGACAACAGGAGGGACCATGGCCGAGATGGAGCGCATCGAGTTTGCCACGCCGGGGGAGTTTGAGCGGTGGCTGGAGGTCCACGGGGCCACGTCGCCGTCCATCGGCCTCGTCCTGGCCAAGAAGGGGGCGCCCCGGACCACGGTTACCTACGCCGAGGCCCTGGAGGTGGCCCTGTGCCACGGGTGGATCGACGGGGGCAAGGGCAAACTCGACGACCACTTCTGGGTCCAGAACTTCTCCCGCCGGAAACCCCGGAGCATTTGGTCGCAGGTGAACCGCGACAAGGCCCTGAGGCTGATCGAGGAGGGCCGGATGCGCCCCGCAGGTCTGGCGGCCATCGAAGCCGCCCAGGCCAGCGGCGCGTGGGAGGCCGCGTACCAGCCCACCCGGAGCCGGGACATCCCCGAGGAGCTGGACCGGGCCCTGGAGGCCAGCCCGAAGGCCCGGGCCTTCTTCGACACCCTGGACAGCCGGAACCGCTTTGCCTTCGTCTTCCGGTCCACCAACGCCAAGAAGGCCGAGACCCGGATTCGGCGCATTGAGCAGTTCATTCGTAT
>JAHFSN010000446.1 GCA_023265735.1 Spirochaetaceae bacterium
TGTACCGAAGGGAAGCCCGACGACTACTGCTACGCCTGCTTCAACGGCCAGTAGCCCGAACCCCTCGACGCCGCCCAGAAAAAACAGACGGCGCTGAAAGCATGACCATTTTGACCCAAGGAGCTCCCCATGGCCGCTAAGCAGACCTACGCCGGTGCCGGCGTCGACATCTAGAAGGGCGACCGGTTCGCCGAGTTCATCGGAAAGATCCCTTCGAAGGCCATCGGAAAGGGGATAGGCGGATTCGCCGGCGGCCTGGAACTCGACTGGAAGGCCTTCCAGCGGCCGGTTCTGCTGTCGTGCACCGACGGCGTGGGGACCAAGCTCCTGGTGGCCCAGAGGTTCCAGAAGTTCGACACCATCGGCATCGACCTGGTGGCCATGAACGTCAACGACCTCGCGGTGTGCGGGTGCATGCCCAGCGTTTTCCTCGACTACATCGCCACGGGATACATCAATGAGGCTCGGCTGCAGGCCATCATCAAGGGCATCGTCGACGGCTGCGAGCAGTCGGAGTGCCTCTTGGCCGGGGGCGAAACCGCCGAGATGCCCGACCTCTACCACGGCGAGGACTTCGACCTGGCTGGGTTTACCGTGGGCCTGGTGGAGAAGGACAAGATGCTCCCCCGGCCCGATTTGATGGCCGCCGGCGACGTCGTCTTCGGCGTCGCCTCAAGCGGCGTCCACTCCAACGGCTACAGCCTGGCCCGCAAGGCCGTGAAGGCCGATGACCAGAAGGCCTGGGAAGAGCTGCTGGTCCCCACCAAGATCTACGTGCGGGACATGAAGGCCCTCCTCCCCCTGGCGGGCCTCGTGGGGGCCGCCCACATCACCGGCGGCGGCCTCTACGGCAACATCGAACGGGTGCTCCCGGCGCACCTTCAGCTCAAGCTCGACTGGAACTGGTCCCTTCCCTCCATCTTCAGCAAGATCGAGACAGACGGAAACGTCGACAGGGATGAAATGATCAAGGTGTTCAACATGGGCATCGGCCTGGCCCTGGTGGTGTCGAAGGCCCGCGCCGACCAGTTCGAGGCTGGGGCCCGAAAGGCGGGAGTGACCGTGTTCCGGGCCGGCAGCCTGGAAGCCGGCACCAAGAGGCTCGGTTAGTTCGATGGCCAAGGTGGCCGTCCTGGCCTCGGGGTCGGGGACGAACTTCGAGGCTATCGCCCAGGACCTCGCCGGGGGACCCCACGGGGTGGCCCTGCTGGTCTGCGATAAGCCGGGGGCCGGCTGCCTGGCCCGGGCCGAGCGACTGGGCATCCCGTCGGTGGTGATTCCCTACGGCAAGGGAGGCACCCCCGAGGTCCGCCGGGCCGCCGAGGACCAGATGACCGCCGCCCTCGAAGCGGCGGGGGCCGACCTGGTCGTCCTGGCAGGGTTCATGCGCATACTCACTCCCTTTTTTGTGGGCCGGTGGAAGGGGAAGCTGATCAACATCCACCCGGCCCTCTTGCCCCGGCACCCTGGGGCCCACGGCATCGCCGACAGTTTCGCGTCGGGCGACCCCGAGTTGGGGGTCACGGTGCACTGGGTCGACGAGGGCGTGGACACCGGAGCCATTCTGGCCCAGCGGTCGTTTCCCCGGACCCCCGATCTATCCCTCGAGGACGCGGAAGCCCGGATCCACGCCCTCGAGCACGAGCTCTACCCCGCCGTGGTCCGAAGACTCCTGGAGTCGCTGAGTTGACAGTCTGTTGACCCTCGCCGGTCACGCCAGTATTCTGCGTTCACGATGAAACTCTTGATCCTGGGCAATGGAGCCCGCGAACACGCCCTAGCCTGGAAGTTTTCCACGAGCCGCCGTCTTTGCGGTCTTTCGATCGCCCCCGGCAACGCCGGGACGGCCGCCCTCGGAAAGAACCTGTCCGTCGACCCCTTCGATTTTCCTAAAGTCATCGAAGCCTGCCGGGCCGAAGAAGTTGACCTCGTCTTTGTGGGTCCCGAGGCCCTCCTGGAGGCCGGGGTGGCCGATGCCCTCCGGTCGGCGGGCATCGCCGTCATTGGCCCCGACAAGCACAGGGCCCAGCTGGAAAGCTCAAAGGTCTTCTCGAAGGCCTTCATGGTCCGGCACGGCCTCCCCACCGCCCAGGCCAAGGAGTTCACGGCCCCCGGCCCCTACCGAAACTACCTGAAAACCACCACCGGCAAGATCGTGGTGAAGAAGAGTGGACTCGCCGCCGGCAAGGGCGTTTTGGAAACCGACGACAAGGACGAAGCCCTGGCCTTCGGCCTGGAGATCCTCAAGACGGACAAGCTGCTCGTCGAGGAGTTCCTGACGGGCTTCGAGGTGTCGGTGTTCGTCCTGTCCGACGGCAAGGACTACGTCGTGCTGCCGCCCACTGCGGACTTCAAGAAGGCGCAGGACGGCGACCAGGGCCCCAACACCGGCGGCATGGGCGCCATCTGCCCGGTGCCCCTGGTGGACGCGGCCCTCTGGAAGCGCATCCTCGCCGAGGCCGTGGGTCCCACCATGACGGCCCTGAACAAAGACGGCCTCAACTACAAGGGCGTCATCTTTATTGGGCTGATGATCACGGCGAAGGGCCCCCAGATCTTGGAATACAACGTGCGGTTCGGCGACCCGGAGACCCAGGCCCTCCTCACCCTCGTCGATTCGGACTTCGGCGACCTTGTCCAGGCCATGGCCGACGGCACCCTGGCCGACTACCGGTTGGAACTTTCCAAGAAGGTGGCGCTGGGTGTGGTGGTGGCGGCTCCCGGGTACCCCGGGGACTATCCCAAAGGTCTCGACGTCGCCTCCCTCCCGGCGCCCCGGGACGGGGCCTTCCAGCTGTTCCACGCGTCGACAAGTCTGGGCGCCGCCGTGAAAACCGGAGGCGGACGCTGTTTC
>JAHFSN010000447.1 GCA_023265735.1 Spirochaetaceae bacterium
ACAGACAAAAGGATGGCGAGAACGAGGACTCCTGCAATTAAACTTTTCTTATCCATATAAACTCCTGATACAGAGTTGCCCGGGTCTCAAGAGTTGTCCACCGTGAACAACAAACCTTTTTTGCGTGGAATTGACCTTGTGCCAAGCCGTTGGGCCGGTCGGTGGTCTACCGGATCTTTTTGCCGCGTTCTTCGGCCAGGCCATCGTGGGCGGCGTACTTGTAGAGCTCGTGGAGGCTGGGGCAGTTGAACACGGCTGAGCTCACGTCTTCGAGGGTCTTGTTGCTCTCGACCACGGTGACCCCGTAGTGGATGAGTTCGCTGGCCAGATGCCCGATGACGTGGACCCCCAGGATGCGGCGCGATCCCTTCTCGTAGACCAGTTTGAGCAATCCTTCCTTGGCGCCGAGGATCTTTCCCCGGGGCATGTCGGCGTGGTTCGCCCGTCCCACTCCGTAGGGCAGGCCCTTGCTCTGGGCCTCCTCCTCGGTCATGCCAACCATGGAGACCTCGGGAACCGTGTAGATGCCGTAGGGGAAGACCCGGGCTAGGCGCTCATAGCCGTCGAGCTCAAACATCTGGGTCACCGCCACCCGGCCCTGGTCCATGGACGTGCTCGCGAGGCTGGGAAACCCGATCACGTCTCCGGCGGCGTAGATGTGGGGGACTTTCGTCTGGTAGCGCTCGTTGACTTCAATCAGACCTCGGGACGACTTCTCGAGACCCACGTTTTCGAGATGGAGGGCGTCGACCCGCCCCGACCGTCCGGCGGCAAAAAGCACCATGTCGGCCTTGAGGACCCTTCCTCCCTTCAGGTGCACCAGCAGGGGCAGGGTGTCGTCGTGGGGATCGTCCACCGATTCGACGGAAGATTCGAAGAGGACTTCGACGCCGCCGGCCCGGATTTCCTTGACCAGTTCCGTGGTGATTTCCCGGTCGAGAAAGGGAAGCACCGAGTCCCGCCCCTCGATCAGCGTGACCTGGGCGCCAATGGTGCTGAAGATGGTGGCGTACTCGCAACCAATGACCCCGGCCCCGATGACCACCAGCGACGACGGAAACCTCGTCAGCTGCAAGATGGTATTGGAATCGTGGACGCGTTTCTTGTCGAAGTGCAGGTAGGGCGGGTGGAACGGATAGCTCCCCGTGGCGATGAGGATGAAATCCGCACTGATGACCACGTCGGGATCCCCGGGAATTCGCACGGTATGGGCGTCATCGAAGCCTCCCTTGCCGTGGTAGACATCGATGAGGTGGGCCTCAAGGTTCCGGTTGATCGTTTCCACTTCGCTCTCGGTCACGAGGTTCTTCCGAAAGAAGAAGTCGTCCACAGTGAACGATTTGGACAACTTGCGGTCGACTCCGTAGACCCCCCGCTCGCCCTTCCCCGATAGGAAGAGCGCCGTTTCCTTTAAGGCCTTGGAGGGCAAAGTTCCATTGTGGACGGTGGAACCGCCCGGTTCGGCGTACCTTTCCACCAGGGCAACCCGTTTGCCGTGGTAGCCGGCCTTCACGGCGGCCTTTTCTCCGGCGGGACCACCGCCAATGACAATCAGGTCGTAGTGTTTCATGTCAGCTAAGTCTACGGCACGGCCATTCGCTTGTACAGGCGGAAACAGCTTGTCCCCAACCGAGAAGAAATTCCCTGGCCTGGACAGAACTCGAAGAATTCTCCTACATTGAGCGTGAGACTATCGATGACTTTCCACGTGCCGCGACACCTAACCGACCCCATGGTTCGGGATTCGGACCTCCTCACTCATGGGGAGGCCCATACGATCGACAAGCTTTCTGCCGAGATCGACAGGCGGAAGGAGGCTTGGCTGGCCGAACACCCGGGCTGGAGTTTCACTTCGACCAACCTCGTCCGTTGTACCGACGGCAGCCCGTCGCCGGCGTACGACGTGGAATTGGGGTTCCATCGTCCACGGACCGAGGACGAGGTGCGGGCCCAGGCGGCCGAACGAGAGGCCTACGAGGCCAAGAAGAAGAAGGACATCGAGGAAAGGGAGCACAAGCAGAAAGCCCTCTTGGCGGAAGTCCTTCAGTCCCTGGGGAAAAGTTAGGTCGTCTAGAAGACGATGAGAAAGCGGTTGGGCCCCGACCAGAGTTTCACGAGCTTGGCGTGTCCGAAGATCCAACAATAGGCTTGGCTGTTTTCCACAGAACGCAGTTCCAGAGGCTCGGGAAGCTCCAGCGGTTCATCCACCACCAAAAGAAACCACCACTCGTCTAGTCGGCCGATCTGATAGGTCCAGTTCCGATCAGGCAATTGCTCCAGGAAGGTCCCGAACGACGTGTCCGTTGACTTTCGGTCGAAGGGAGGCAGCAGGGAAAGAAGGTGCCGTTCCACCCCCGCGGGGATGAGGAGGCTTCCGTCGTGGGGAGACGGATGGTTGGCCGACTGGTGCCGCAGGATGGCTTGGCCCACGGCCTCTTCGACGATGCGCTCGGGCGCCTTGCCGATCGATTGGGAGTAGGTACCGAGAAAGTCGAGAAACCGGCGCGAAAAGTTCAAGTCGGCCATGATCACCAGCCTTCGACGACCTCGAGGGCCGTCTTTACGTTCCCAAACGGGGGACTCACCTGGATGCCTGCCACCCGGCCGCGCACCCTTTCCACAATGCGGCGTACCTGGTCGACGCCCTCTCGGCGGGCCTCTTCCTTGTCGGTCAGGACCTGCATCCTGTCGAGGATGCCCTGGGGGATCACCACGCCGGGCACTTCGTGGGCCAGGAAGAGGGCGTTGCGGTAGCTGGCCAGGGGCCACACTCCCAGGATCACCGGCACTTCGGTCTTCTGCAACTCGTCGAGGAACCTTTCCAGTTGGTCGGCGTCCCAAACGGGCTGGGTA
>JAHFSN010000448.1 GCA_023265735.1 Spirochaetaceae bacterium
GGAGAATATCATCTTGGGAATGGAACCGGCAGTGGGCCCCATCCTCACCCTGAAGCAGGCTGCGGAACGAATTCGCGCGCTCTCTCAGCAGTATGGTCTCGATGTCGACCCCGGTGCCAAGATCGAGGACATCTCCGTGGGAATGCAGCAGAGGGTCGAAATTCTCAAGATGCTCTACCGAAATTCCAACGTGCTCATCTTCGACGAACCTACCGCTGTCCTCACTCCCCAGGAGATTCAGGAACTCATGAAGATCATGAAGAACCTGCAGGCCGAGGGAAAATCCATTATTCTCATCACCCACAAGCTGAAGGAAATCAAGGCCATCTCGGACCGATGCACCATCATTCGGCGCGGGAAAGTGGTGGGAACCGTCGACGTCAGGTCCACCTCGGAATCCCAGATGGCCGAGATGATGGTGGGGCGCGAGGTCTCGTTTCATGTGGAGAAGAAACCCTACCACCCCGGAAAGCGGGTGCTGCAGATCGACGGTCTGTCGGTCCGAAGCAACCGAAGGCTCCCGGCCCTCAGGAATTTCAGTCTCGACGTGAACGCCGGAGAAATTCTTGGCCTGGCGGGCGTCGAAGGCAACGGGCAAACGGAGCTTGTGGAGGCTCTGACGGGACTTCGGCACGTGGATTCCGGCCAGGTGAGCGTCAATGGAGAAGACTTGACCAAAGCCACAGTGCGAAAGCGTATCGATGCCCGGGTGGCTCATATCCCCGAAGACCGGCAGAAACGCGGACTGGTCCTCGACTATTCGCTCGCCGAAAACTTCGTCCTCGAGAACCATGGGCTAGCCCCCTATAGCCATCACGGTTTTCTTCGGAAAGACGCCATCCAAGCCCAAGCCGAGCGGCTCATCGACGCCTTTGATGTCCGTTGCGGCGAAGGCCCCCGGAGCAAGGTTCGCGGGCTGTCGGGGGGAAATCAGCAGAAAGCCATCGTCGGCCGGGAAATCGACCTTGATCCGGATCTTCTGATCGCCGTCCAACCGACCCGAGGTCTCGACGTGGGTTCCATTGAGTACATTCACAAGCGGCTGGTGGAGCAGCGCGACCAGGGCAAGGCCGTCCTCCTCGTCAGCCTGGAACTCGATGAGATTCTGGACCTTTCCGACCGGATCGCCGTCATCTGCCGGGGAGAGCTTGTGGGCGTCGTCGACGCGGCGGCAACGAACGAAAACGAAATTGGCCTGATGATGACCGGCATCCCTGCCGGACAGGGTCAGTGAGAGGTTCCATGCGCAAAGAACTGCTTGTCGGGCTTTCTGCGGTGATTCTGGGTTTGGCCGCCGGCGCCCTTCTTATGCTCTGTACGGGGAACGATCCTCTGGCGGGGTACACGTTCCTCTTTGCCGGAGGGCTGATGAACCTGGAGCGCGTGGGCAATACCTTGGCCATGGCGACGCCCCTGATTCTTACGGGTCTTTCCGTGGCCTTTGCCTTCCGAACGGGTCTGTTCAATATCGGGGCCGCGGGACAGGCTCTGATGGGCGGTCTCATCGCCACGGCTCTGGGTCTCTCCCTGGCCCTGCCCAAAGGTCTGCTCCTGCCGGTGATCCTTGTGGGCTCAGCGGTCGGCGGTGCCCTCTGGGCCTGGCTGCCCGGGCTGCTGAAGGCCCGGTTCAACGTTCATGAAGTCGTCAGCACCATCATGATGAACTGGATAGCCTACTGGCTGACTTACTACATCGTTCCAGCCTTTTTTAAGGGCAGCTTCGAAACCGAATCGAAGATGATTCCCGAGGCGGCCAGTCTGAAGATTCCGCCCCTCTCGGACCTCTTTTCCGGGTCCTACATCAACCTGGGAATTTTTGTTTCCCTGGCGGCGGTGGTGGTGATCTCCGTGATTCTCAATCGAACTGTCTTGGGATATCGGTTGAAAGCCGTCGGATACAACCGGTTCGCCGCCGAATATGCCGGGATCAACGTCAACCGGCACATCGTTGCCTCGATGTCCATCGCCGGGGCCCTGGCCGGCCTGGCGGGCGCGACGTTCTACGTAGGCTACGCCACCTCGATGCAGATTGGGGTCTTGCCTTCCATCGGCATCGACGGCATTGCCGTGGCCCTCTTGGCTTCCAACAGCCCCCTTGGGGTGCTGGGATCGGCGCTGTTCTTCGGAATTCTCCAATCCGGCAAGGGATTCATGAACGCCATGACCCAGATTCCCCCGGAAATTGGCGACACCATCATCGCCACCATCATCTACTTTGCGGCGACCAGCGTGCTGATCGAGAAATGGTTCGACCGAATCGCCAAGCACAGGAGGGAGGGAAAAAATCATGCTTGATATTGTCTTCCATATTTTTCCTTACGCCATCGCCTTCACCATCCCCCTCCTTGTTACCTCCCTGGGAGGCCTCTACAGCGAGCGCTCGGGCGTCGTCAACATAGGGCTCGAAGGTCTCATGGTCGTGGGGAGTTTCGTCGCGGCCGCCACGACGGTGGCCCTCTACCCAGTACTGGGGACGGGGGCGGTTTGGATAGGTCTTCTGGCCGCCCTGGTCGGAGGCGCCCTCTTCTCGCTGCTCCACGCGTTTGCCAGCGTGAATCTCAACGCCAACCAGGTCATCAGCGGCACCGCCATCAATATGATTGCCGGCGCCTTGACCGTATTTATCGCGCGGACCCTCACGGGGAGCGGAAATATCCAGCTGAAACAAGGGGTTCCCCGGGTCGACATTCCCGTGCTCTCCGATATTCCTATCCTTGGTCCCCTGCTCTTTCAGAAGTCCTACGCCACCACGTGGATCGTCCTGGGACTTTGGCTCGCCCTTTGGTTCGTGTTGTACAAGACTCCGTTCGGCCTGCGTTTGCGAGCCTGCGGCGAGCATCCTCACGCG